>DATHQQ010000076.1:0-7228 GCA_035482595.1 Verrucomicrobiia bacterium | reverse complement strand
GGCGGCTCCGATGGCATTGCGGCGGCCGCCGATCAGGGCCTCGAGGCAGGCCATGCGGACGGCGACGCCCATCTCGACCTGCTCGTGAATGACGCTGCGGTCGAGGTCGTCGGCGACCTCGGAGTCGATTTCGACACCGCGGTTCATTGGTCCGGGATGCATGATCAGCGCGTCCGGCTTGGCGACCTTGAGCTTTTCGTGGTCGAGGCCGAAAAAGCGGAAGTATTCACTGATCGACGGCACGAAGGAGCCCTGCATCCGCTCGGTCTGCAGCCGCAGCATCATGACGATGTCGCAATCCACCAGGCCGCGGCGCATGTCGTAGAAGACCTCGACCCCCAGCCGCTCGATGCCGCTGGGCAGCAGGGTCGGCGGCGCGATGACGCGCACCCGCGCGCCCATGATGGTCAGGAGCTGGATGTTCGAGCGGGCGACGCGGCTGTGCAGGATGTCGCCGCAGATCGCGACCTGGAGTCCCTCCAGCCGGCCGCGCCGACGCCGGATGGTGAGCGCATCGAGCAGGGCCTGGGTCGGATGCTCATGGCTGCCGTCGCCGGCGTTGATCACCGCGCAGTCGACCTTCTGGGAGAGCAGGTTGACGGCGCCGGATTCCGGATGGCGCACCACCAGCACATCGGGATGCATGGCGTTCAGCGTCATGGCCGTGTCGATCAGCGTCTCGCCCTTCTTGATCGAGCTCGAGGCCGCCTGCATGTTGATCACGTCGCCGCCCAGCCGCTTGCCCGCCAGCTCGAAGGAGGTGCGGGTGCGGGTCGAATTCTCGAAGAAGAGGTTGATGAGCGTGCGGCCGGCGAGGAGATCGCGCTTCTTGTCGGCGCTGCGGTTGAAGGCGACATAGGTCTCGGAGAGATCGAGGAGGGCTACGATCTCCTCCCGCGAGAGTCCTTGGATGCCCAGAAGATGGCGGTGGCGATATCGAAGGGCGGGGGCAGCGCTCATCGAAGACGTCTTATAGTGGCTGCCTCCAGGGAAGGGAAGCCGCAGGGGCCCAAGGGCGAAATTGCGCGGTGAATCGGCCCCGCGAGGGCGGGGCGAGCGGTTCACGGGCCATCGACTCGGCGCCGGCTTCCCTCGATTATGCTCGAGACCAACAGGAGGGGCAGACAGCGATGAACCCGTGGAAGTTCGATCTCGTGCCGGCGCCGCCGGCCGGCGGCAAGGTCCAAGGCCATGTGGCCTGGAACGATCCCGTCCTCGCGGGCTGGGAATGGCCCTATATCGCCGTCAATGGCGCGCTGCCCGGGCCGGCGGTGCTGGTGACGGCCGGCATCCACGGATCCGAATATCCCTCCATCGATGCGGCCATCCGCCTGGGCGCCGCCCTCGACCCGCAGCAGATGCGGGGGCAGATCCTCTGCCTGCCGGTCATGAACCCCTCGGCCTTCTGGGAGCGCGCACCCTATGTATCGCCAGTCGACAACCTCAATCTCAACCGCGTCTTTCCGGGCAAGGCCAAGGGCAGCTTCAGCGAGCGCGTCGCCTATCATCTGACCCAGCGCGCCATCCGCCATGCCGATGCCTATATCGACATGCATGGCGGCGATCTGCCCGAGGCACTGGTTCCCTTCGCCATCTATCACGAGAGCGGCGATGCCAGGCTCGACGGGAAGAGTGCGGCCATGGCCCAGGCCTTCGGCTCGCCCGCCCTGTTGATCCAGCGCGGCGCCGATGCCCCGGTCTCCGGCCTTGCCTATGCCACGGCGGCGAGCTTCGGCATTCCCGCCATCCTGGTGGAGGATGGCGGGGCTGGGCAATATGACTCGGGGATCGCTCAGGGCCTGCTGGCCGGAGTCGAGAACGTGCTGCGCAGCCTGGATGTCCTGCCGGGCGGCGCCCGCAACTTGCCGGCGCCCCGGCGCTTCGCCAAATTCACCTGGGTCCGCACGAGGGAGGCGGGATTCTTCCGCCATGAGGCGAAGGTCGGCGACGAGCTCGCGGCGGGCCAAAGGCTGGGGCGGCTGGTCGATTTCTTCGGAGCGACCATCGAGGAGATCGTCGCACCCGAGCCCGGCCAGGTGCTGTTCATGGTGGTCAGCCCAGCCATGGCGAAGAACGGGCTGATCTGCGGGATCGGGGTGGAGGCGGCTTAGAACCCTCTCTCTTCCGTCATTCTCGCTTTCGCGGGAATGACGAATGGAGGAGAAGGCCTCCCTTGCTCGAAGCCTTAGATCGCGCCCTCCCGGCGCAGCACGGCGATACCCGCCTGGTCCAGCCCCAAAAGCTCGCGCAGGATCTCCTCGCTATGCTGGCCGAGAAAAGGCGGGGCCTGGCGATAGGCGACGGGGGTGGCGGAGAGGCGGAGCGGATTGGCGATCAGATCGACCTCGCCCTTGCCCGCCAAGGGATGGGGCATCTTGATCTGCATCTCGCGGGCCTTGACCTGCGGATCGGCGAAGACCTGATCGATGGTATTGACCGGGCTGCAGGGCACGCCCAACCCGGCGAGACCCTCGACCCATTCCTTCTGCGTCTTGCGGCGCATCACCTCGTCAAGCAGCGCATAGAGCGCCCGGCGGTTGCCGACCCGCTGCTCATTGGTGACGAAGCGCGGATCCTGGGCCAGCTCCGGCACCCCCGCGAAGGCGCAGAATTTTGCAAACTGGCTGTCGTTGCCAACCGCCAGAATGACGTGATGGCCGTCGGCGGCCGCCATCACGTTGTAGGGCACGATATTGGGATGCTCGTTGCCGACGCGCTGGGGTACCTCGCCCGAAGTCAGATAATTGAGCCCGACATTGGCCAGCCAGGCGATCTGGGAATCCAGCAGCGACACGTCGATGTACTGGCCCTCGCCGGTCTTGTCGCGATGGTGGAGGGCGGCAAGGATGGCCGTGGTGGCGTACATGCCGCACATGATGTCGGCGATGCCGACGCCCACCTTCATCGGCGCCCGGTCGGCCTCGCCCGTCACGCTCATGATGCCGCCGAGGCCCTGGGCCAGCATGTCGTAGCCGGCCCGCGGCGCATAGGGGCCCGTCTGGCCGAAGCCGGTGATGGAGCAGTAGATGAGCCGCGGATGGGCCGCCTTCAGATCGTCGTAGCTGAGGCCGTAGCGGGCCATGTCGCCGACCTTGAAATTCTCCACCATGATGTCGCATTGGCCGATCAGCCGCCGGGCGAGGGCCTGGCCCGCGGGCTTGGAGATATCGACGGCCAGCGAGCGCTTGTTGCGGTTGGAGCTGAGGTAATAGGCGCTTTCGGCGGTGTCCTTGCCGTCCTTGTCCTGGACATAGGGCGGGCCCCATTTGCGGGTGTCGTCGCCGGCCCCCGGCCGCTCGATCTTGATCACGTCGGCGCCGAGATCGCCCAGGAGCTGGGTGCAGGTCGGCCCCGCCAGGATGCGGGCGAGATCGAATACGCGAATGCCATCTAGCGGGCCGGGCATGGGAACAAACCTCTGGGAGAGACGGTAATCGGCGGGCGACTGTCCATGGCCGCCCGCCGCTCGTCAAGCTGCCCGCTCGTCAAGCTGTGGGATTGGATGCCGCGATGCGGTCGAGGGCCCCCTGGAGGATATAGGCCGCGGCCAGCTTGTCGATGAGCTCGCCCCGGCGGCGATGGGACATCTCCGCCTCCTTCATCGGACGCTCGGCGCCGAGAGTCGAGAAGCGCTCGTCCCAGAAGGCGAGCGGCAGGTCGATCACGGTCAGAAGATTGGCGGCGAACTGGCGCACCGACTGGGAGCGCGGGCCCTCGCGGCCATCCAGCCCGATCGGAAGGCCGAGAACGAGGCCGCCCACGCCGCGCTCGGCAATGAGACCCTTTAGCTTGGCCATATCGCCCGCGAACTTGACCCGGGGCAGCACCGTCAAGGGGGAGGCGACCTTGAGGGCCGAATCGGAAACGGCGATGCCGATGGTCTTGCTGCCGATATCGAGGCCGAAAAGGCGGCCGCCGGGCGAAAGGGCTGCCTTCATCGCGAGGATATCGATCACGGCCATGGCGAAGCCTTAGCGCATTTCCTGGCCGGAGGCGAACGAGGGCCGCGCCATCGAATCGATTGCCCGGGATGCCCGCCGCCCATAGCTTGAGCCGGCAAGCCAGCGCCTGGGGGCGAATTGAGCATCGAGCTATTCATCAAGGGCCTCGTCGTCGGCGTCGCGATCGCGGCACCGGTGGGGCCGATCGGGCTGCTCTGCATCCAGCGGGCGCTCGCCGGCGGCTGGATCTCGGGCCTGGCCTCGGGGCTGGGGGCGGCGCTGGCTGACACCTTCTACGGCTTTATCGCCGCCTTCGGCCTGACCCTGGTGCAGGATTTCCTCTTCGACCACCGGAGCACCATCGCCGTCATCGGCGGGGTGTTCCTCTGCCTCTTGGGGCTGCGGATCATCCTTTCCAAGCCCGCGACCATCGCGGCCGGGCCGCGGAAATCGGCGGCGGGGCTGGCGGGAGATCTCGTCGGCACCTTCATGTTGACCCTGGCCAATCCGATGACGATCCTCTCCTTCATCGCCATCTTCGCCGCCCTCAATACCTCGGCGGCCAGCGACAGCTTCGCCGCTGCCGCTACTTTGGTGCTGGGTGTCTTCGGCGGCTCGGCGGGCTGGTGGCTCTGTCTCAGCTTCGGGATCGGCGTCATCCGCCACAGGATGGACCAGCCGGCGTTGCGCTGGATCTCGCGCGGCTCCGGAGCGCTTATTCTCGCTTTCGGGGCGACCGCGGCCTGGCATGGCATGATGAGGTGAACCTGCCGCGCCGCCGTCGCGGGTTGCGGGCCGGGGGCCGCTTTGCTAGGTTCCGCGCCATTTCGCCATAGCCCGACTTCCAAAGGATCAGGCCCATGTCTCTGGATCGTGCCGCCGTCCGGCATATCGCCACGCTCGCCCGCATCCGCGTCAGCGATCAGGAAGCCGACGCCCTGGTGGGCGACCTCGGCAAGATCCTGGCCTGGGTCGAGCAACTGGGCGAGGTCGAAACGGCCGGTGTCGAGCCGATGGCGAGCGTGGTCGCCCGCAAGCTGCCGCAGCGCCCCGACGAGGTGACCGATGGCAATATACGCGACCGGCTGCTGGCGAATGCGCCGGAGCCGGCGCTGGGCTTCTTCACGGTGCCCAAGGTGGTGGAGTGATAACCGCGCTCACCGAACTGACCATGGTCGAGGCCCTCACGGGCCTGGCCAAAGGGAGCTTCAGCGCCCGCGAGCTGGCCGAGACCCATATCGCCGCCATGGAGCGCCACCGCGGCCTCAACGCCTTCGTCACGGAGACGCCGGAGAAGGCGCTGGCCATGGCCGGGGAATCCGACGCCCGGCGCAAGCGCGGCGAAGTGGGGCTGCTCGAGGGCATTCCCCTCGGCATCAAGGACCTCTTCTGCACCGAGGGGGTGCTCACCACCGCCGGCTCCCATATCCTCGACGGCTTCAAGCCGCCCTATGAATCGACGGTGACGGCCAAGCTGTGGCAGGCCGGTGCTGCCATGCTGGGCAAGCTCAACATGGACGAGTTCGCCATGGGCTCCTCCAACACCACGAGCTACCACGGCAATGTAAAAAATCCCTGGACCCGGCGCGGCGACAATCGCGACCTGGTGCCGGGCGGCTCCTCCGGCGGCTCCGCCGCGGCGGTGGCGGCCCGCATGACCATGGCGGCCACCGGCACCGATACGGGCGGATCGATCCGCCAGCCGGCCGCCTTCTGCGGCCTCGTGGGCATGAAGCCGACCTATGGGCGCTGCTCGCGCTGGGGCATCGTCGCCTTCGCCTCCTCCCTCGACCAAGCGGGCCCGCTCGCCCGCAGCGTGGAGGATGCGGCGCTGATGCTGCAGGTGATGGCCGGCCATGATCCCCGGGATTCGACCTCCGTCGACCTGCCGGTGCCCGACTACCGCGCCGGCCTCGGCACCGGGGTCAAGGGCCTGCGCATCGGCATCCCCAAGGAATACCGGATGGACGGCATGGCGGCGGAGATCGGCGGGCTCTGGGCCAAGGGTGCCGCCTGGCTGAAGGCGGCGGGGGCGGAGATCGTCGACATCTCGCTGCCCCACACCAAATATGCGCTGCCGACCTATTACATCATCGCCCCGGCCGAGGCCTCCTCCAACCTCGCCCGCTATGACGGGGTGCGCTTCGGCCTCCGGGTACCGGGCGGCTCCCTCGACGAGATGTATGAGAACACCCGAGCCGCGGGCTTCGGGGCCGAGGTCAAGCGTCGCGTGCTGATCGGGACATATGTCCTCTCGGCCGGCTATTACGACGCCTATTACCTGAAGGCGCAGCGGCTGCGCAGCCTCATCCTCGGCGATTTCACCAAGGCCTTCGAGACGGTGGATGCGATCCTGACGCCGGCGACACCCACGCCGGCCTTCGCGGTCGGCGAGCGGATGGACGATCCCATCGCCATGTATCTGAACGACGTCTTCACCGTGCCGGTGAATCTCGCCGGACTGCCGGGCATCTCGGTGCCGGCGGGGATCTCGGAAGACGGGCTGCCGCTCGGCCTGCAGCTCATCGGCCGGGCCTTCGACGAGGCGACCTTGTTCCGCGCCGCCCGCACCATCGAGCAGGCCGCGGGCTTCTCGGCCAAACCGGCGGGGATCTGATCATGAGCGACTATATCGAAGGCCATAACGGACCCTGGGAGATCGTGCTGGGCCTGGAGGTCCATGCCCAGGTGATCTCCAAGGCCAAGCTCTTCTCCGGGGCGGCGACGGAATTCGGGGCCGAGCCCAATACCCAGGTCAGCTTCGTCGACGCGGCCTTTCCCGGCATGCTGCCGGTCATCAACGGCTTCTGCGTCGAGCAGGCGGTGAAGACCGGCCTCGGCCTCAATGCCCAGATCAACCACCGCTCCGTCTTCGATCGGAAGAATTATTTCTATGCCGATCTGCCGGCCGGATATCAGATCTCGCAGTTCCTGCAGCCCATCGTCGGCAAGGGTGTCATCGTCATCGATCTACCCGACGGTCGCTCGCGCGAGGTGGGGATCACGCGTCTGCATCTGGAGCAGGATGCGGGCAAGAGCCTGCACGACCAGCATCCCACCAAGACCTATGTCGACCTCAATCGTTCCGGCGTCGCGCTGATGGAGATCGTCTCCGAGCCGGATATGCGTTCATCGGAGGAGGCGGCTGCTTATCTGCGCAAGCTGCGCTCGATCCTGCGCTATCTCGGCACCTGCGACGGCAACATGGAAGAAGGGTCCATGCGCTGCGATGCCAACGTGTCGGTGCGGCCGGTGGGATCGAACGACTTGCGGACGCGGTGCGAGAT
>DATHQQ010000075.1:0-4978 GCA_035482595.1 Verrucomicrobiia bacterium | reverse complement strand
ACATTCCCCGCCGAGGAGACGCTGCGCCGCCGCCAGGCCCAGGAGAAACGCTCCGGCTGGCTGCAGATGGTCTCGAAGAATTCGAAGAGCTTCACCGGCCCCTCGATGATCTCCCAGGATTCCGAGCCGATGAAGACCGTGTCGGGCGAAGGATCGAACTCGTTCAGCGCCGCCATGTCCTGGGCGCCGATCAAACCGGTCAGGCGATCGAGCGCCGCCAGCACATGCTCGCGAACATGAAGATCCTCCCCCGTCATCGCGTCTCTCCTCGTGCTGTGGCCGGCAGGTCTCGACGCGGCAGGCTCTAGCAGTTCGGGTTGCTTCGCTCAAGGGGGACAGGCCGCACGACGGAAGCGTCACGGTTCTGTAAGATCGGCGGCGCAACCTCGCGCGCGACCTCGAGCTGGGAACGATGATCATGCGCAAGCTCGGATGGATTCTGCTGCTGCTCTCTCTCATGAGCCCCGTGGTCCTGAGCCCGGGGGCGGCCCGTGCCGACGGCGTCGCTCTGGCCAATGCCGGGCATCAGGCGCAGCTCCAGGGCCAATGGGACGAGGCGATCCGCCTCTATACGGCGGCGCTGGACAGTGGCGATCTCAATCCCAAGGGCCGGCTCCTGGTCATGGGCCTGCGCGCCAATGCGCTGGGGGTGCGCGGGCGCACCGAGGAGGCGATCGCGGGATTCGATGCGGTGATCGCGGCGGATCCGCAGAACCCCGCCCCTTATGTCGGCCGCGGCATGATCCATCTGCAGCGGGGCGAGGCCGAGCTCGCCATCGCCGACGATGATGCGGCGATCCGCATCGCACCCCAGGACAGCTTCGCCCGGGCGAACCGCGCCATGGCGGCGTTCTATCTCGGCAAGTTCGAGGATGCGGCGAAGGATTACGCCATCGTCCAGGCCGGCGATCCCGGCGATGCGGGATTCCTGCTCTGGCTCCATCTCGCCCGCGGCCGGGCCGGCATCGAGGACGACGCGGCGTTTCAACAGAGCGCCGCCGCCGTCGACCCCAAGGACTGGCCGGGGCCGGTCGTCGCTTACTTCCGCGGCCGCGCGACCGCGGACCAGGTCGAGGCCGCCGCGGCCATCGGCAGCAAGGCCGAGCAGCTGCAGCAGGGCTGCGATGCCGGGTTCTATCTCGGCGAGGATGCGCTCATCCAGGGGCGCAAGGACGAGGCGAAGCAGCGCTTCGCCAAGGTGCTGGCCGACTGCGATCTCTATCGCAGCAATTTCGTCTATTTCAGCCGCACCTACGGCGCCGCCGCGGCGGAGCTGAAGCGCCTGCCTTAGAACGAACGAATGGTCGCGGCAGAAAAACGATTGCCGCGCTGGTGAAACGAAGTCGGAGGCAATAACGCTGTCGCCGCTAAGCCGCTCCCTCTATCCCGTCACCCCGGCGAAAGCCGGGGTCCAGGGGCGAGCGGCAAGCACCCTCCCTGTGGCCCCTGGATTCCGGCTTTCGCCGGAATGACGGAAGGAGGAGTGGATGTGCTCGGGCCTAATAAGGCCGCCGGCGCTCGACCGGGAAGCCGGCCCGGCGCCGGCGCGATTCCTCGGCCACTTCCTTGGGCACGACGGCCATGCCGATGGGCGCCAGCGAGATGCGCACCAGCTTGAAATGCACGATGCCGAAGGGGATGCCGATGATGCTGATGAAGCAGACAACGCCGATGACGAGATGGGCCAGCGCCAGCCAGATCCCGGCGAAGATGAACCAGATCACATTGCCGATGAAGCCCAGCGGGCCGGTGCCGAGATCCTCCTCGCCCGTCAGCTCGTAGCGGCTGATCGCCTCATTGCCGAAGGGGAAGAAGGTGTAGACGGCAATGTTGAACGCCGCCCGCCCCCAGGGAATGCCGACGATCGAGACGAACATGATCAGCGAGGCGACGAGCCAGCTGAGGCCGAGCTCGAGGCCGCCGAAGATGAGCCAGAGGATGTTGAGGAGGAGGGCCATGGCCGCCGCATTCTAGCGCATCGGGGGGGTGCTGCTCGCTTGATCTTCGTACGGCATATTAATCTTTCTAGGCCGTCAGAAACGATTGCCGCAACCCAACCCGCGGTTTGACCTTGGTCTTGATTTCCACGGGTGTAAACTCTTTCGTTCTTAGTATTATTGTTTAAACCCTATTGGACGTAAAGTGCGCTGTTTTATGCATGGCGAATTTGGATCAGTTTCGCAAGTTCTTAGGCTTGTCTGATCACTGACATCTGGGATGAAGAAGGGGTTTGGCACCGACATGGGCGTGCGCCTAGTCGTAGCTGTTACCGATCAAGACTGGTTCGAGCGGTTGCGCATCGTGCGTGCCTTGCCGGAAGTAAATTTCTGGGCGCCATCGCCATCGAATTTTCGCGCGCTTCAGCCTGGAGAACTGTTCCTCTTCAAGCTCCATGCGCCACTCAACTACATCGTCGGTGGCGGGGTCTTTGCCTATGCCAATGTGATGCCGTGTTCGCTAGCATGGGAGGCATTCGGCGAGGCGAACGGTACCGGGAGTCTCGGAGAGCTACGGCGGCGGATCATTCGGTACCGCCGCGAGGCACCGGACGAGCGCTCCGACTTCCAAATAGGATGCCGTATCCTAACGCAGCCCTTCTTTCTTGACAGGGAGAACTGGATTCCCGTGCCGGAGAGTTGGTCAAAAAACGTGGTGACCTTCAAAAGGTACACAACCGATTCTCTCGATGGCTTGGGTTTGTGGGATGCAGTGCAGACTGAATTGGCGCGTACCCCGTTGATGCCGGGCCTCTCCGAGCCGGGCGCAAGATTTGGCACCCCCGTACTGCTCCGACCGCGCCTCGGCCAGGGAGCGTTTCGTGTATTGGTGACTGATAGCTACGAGCGAAAATGCGCGGTTACAGGCGAGAAGACCTTGCCGGCCCTCGATGCTGCGCATATTCGGCCCTACGCCGAGGGTGGCGCCCACGAGGCCTCCAATGGGCTTCTTTTTCGGCGCGATATTCACAGCTTGTTCGACGCTGGATATGTGACGGTGACGCCAGATCATCGATTCGAGGTGAGCCGGCGGATCAAGGACGAGTTTGATAACGGGCGCGACTACTATGCCCTTCATGGTGGCCGAGTTCGCGCGCCTCTGGATGCTCGCCGGGGGCCTGATCGAGAAGCTCTCAACTGGCACAACGAGAAGCGATACCTAGGATAGTGCGGCAGGAACGGGCAGGCGTTCCCCAAGAGAGGAACCCAGATCATTGGCCGCCAGATTCCCGCCGTTTTCCCCGAACGAGCAGTTATTGCTCAAGCAGGCTCCTCGCGCATCGGGTGGAGAGCGTCCCTGCGATCTTTCCGCCGGACTCATGGTGTTCGCTGATTCACCCCGCCGTATTGCCCCCATCAACCAGCCAGGCGGCGCCGGTGACATAGCTCGCCGCGTCCGAAGCGAGGAAGGCGACGACCCTGGCGATCTCTTCCGGCCGGCCGACCCGGCCCAGGGGAAAGGCGGCACCTTTGCGTGCGAGACCGGCGGCAATCTCCTCACCACCGGATCGAATGCCCTCCAGCAGCATCGGTGTCTCGATATCGCCGGGGCAGACGGCATTGACCCGAATACCCTGGCGCCCGTGGTCCAAGGCCATCGCCCTGGTGAGCTGCAATAGCGCGCCTTTCGAGGCGCAGTAAGCCACCTCGCGCTCACCGGCGACGACCGCCCAGTCGGATGCGATATTGACGATATTGCCTTTGCCGGCCTTCACCATATGGCGAAGGGCTGCCCGCGAGCAGCGCATGGGCGCCGTCACATTCACCTCCATCACCCGCGCCCAATCGTCATCACCGATTTCCAGAATGCTGCCGCGATGAGCGATCCCGGCGTTGTTGACGAGGATGTCGAGACGTCCGAAGGACACGAGCGTCTCGGCGACCAGGCGATCCGGGAAGGCGGGGTCGGCAATGTCGCCGGCTAGAAAGCGAGCGCCAAGATGCTTTGCGATCTCCGACCCTGCTGCTTCATTGCGGCCCGTCAGCATCAGTTGCGCCCCTGAAGCCGCGAATTGCTCCGCAATGGCGCGACCGATACCCGATGTCGCGCCGGTGACCAAAGCCGTCTTTCCCGTCAAATCGCCCAAGTGAGCCTCCCCTGCCATCGTTTGGTGTAAACTGCGCCGCATGACTCTCTGCGACACGCATCCTGGCGCTTGCGATGCGGTTGCTCCCTTCGATCGGATGTTTCCGGCGTCACCCCGGAGGACGAGGAAACGCCGATGGCGCAGCGTTTTCCTTGTACCCCTGCGTCCTCCAACGGTTAATCGATCTGCCCGGTCTTGTTCACGACCTCGACGTCATGTCCATCGGGGTCGAGTACCCAGGTCGCATAATAGTTGGGATGATATTGGAGCTGGGGCGCCGGTGCCGTTTTCTCCCGTCCGCCTGCTGCAACCGCAGCAACAAAGAAGGCATTCACCTCGGCGTGGCTTTTAGCGACAAAACCGAAGTGAACGGTGTCGGGATCGGGCCTTCCCTCCTTGAGCCAGAAAAAGAAGCGTCCGCCGGTTCCGAAGCCTTTGAGGTCTGGGTGACCGTCCTGGCCTTTATAGTCCAGCAAATCCGTGATCCCGAGCGGCTTGAGAGCTTGCTCGTAAAAGGCGATCGAGCGCCTGAAATCGGCAACGGTTACGATGACGTGGTCGAGCATTGACGCCCTCCTCGAAGTTTTGAGAGGAGCACTTTACGGCAACCTCCGACAGTTTCCGTCAGGGGTACTGCCGAACAAGCCTTTGCAGATGCATCTTGGCGTCGCGCAGGTGGTCGACGCGACGCACCGGCAAGCGCTCTTTCGCCGCATGATCCACGTGCATGGGGATCTACCGACCCCCCGGGCATCGCCTCTGCACAAGTCTTGGAAGAGAATGGTGCCCCGAGTCGGATTTGAACCAACGGCCTACCGCTTACGAAGCGGTTGCTCTACCGCTGAGCTATCGGGGCGCGCGGAAGGCGGCGGACCTTAGCGCCCGGGCTTGGGC
>DATHQQ010000074.1:0-11924 GCA_035482595.1 Verrucomicrobiia bacterium | reverse complement strand
CGGCAAGCCGGTCGATCTCGCCAAGCTGAAGCAGAGCGACGTCCTGGTGGTCAAGATCGCCGGCAAGGTGACGGATTCCGACTCTCATCAGACCCTGGTGGTGGATCTCCTGCCCGCCGGCTTCGAGATCGAGAATGCGCGGCTCTCGGGTAGCAAGAAGATCGACGAGTTCGCCTGGCTGGGCGATCTGACCAACCCGCTCTATGCCGAATACCGCGACGATCGCTTCGTCGCCGCGATCAATCTCGACGCGGATACGAGCGAGTTCCAATTCGCCTATCTCGTGCGCGCCGTGACGCCGGGAACCTATGGTCTGCCGGCGAGCTCGGTGGAGGATATGTACAGGCCCGCCTTGCGCGCGCGCACCTCGGCCACCGGCAAGGTCACGATTGCGCCCTATCAGCGGCAGAGCGAGTAGGGAGAAGGAGCGCGTGAGGCAGCGGAGCCCATGACATGGCTCGGCCGATGAAGCGCATCGGCCGGTGGCTCGCGGCCTCGGCCGGCGCCCTGCTGCTGCTGGCGGCGGGCGCGCTGCTGCTCGACCGGCTGTTTCCCCCGGATCTCTCGCGCCTGGGCAATCTCTCGGTGCTGGTCGAGGACAAGGACGGCGGGCTGTTGCGGGCCTTCACGGCCAAGGATGGCGGCTGGCGACTGCCGGTGACGGTGGGGGAGGTGGATCCGCGCTACCGGCGCATGCTGCTGGCCTATGAGGACAAGCGCTTCGAGAGCCATTGGGGTGTGGATCCCTTGGCCCTGCTGCGGGCCATGGGACAGTTCGTGCTCCATGGCCATGTGGTTTCGGGCGCCTCCACTCTCACCATGCAGACCGCCCGCCTGCTGGAGCCTCGGCCCCGGACCCTGGGCGCCAAGCTGATCGAGATGGCGCGGGCCCTCCAGCTCGAGGCGCGCTTCGGCAAGGATCAGATCCTCGCCATGTATCTGACCCTCGCCCCCTATGGCGGCAATCTCTCGGGCATCCGCGCGGCCTCGCGCTTCTACTTCGGCAAGGAGCCCGACGAGCTCAGCGACGGCGAGGCGGCGCTGCTGGTGGCGCTGCCGCAATCGCCCGAGCGCTTCCGGCCCGATCGCGAGCCTGCTGCCGCGTCGGCGGCAAGATCGCGGGTGCTGGCTCGACTCCAGGCAGCGGGAATTCTCAGCTCGGCCGCCGCGGCCGAAGCCGCGAGCGCGCCGATCCCCGCCGGGCGTCTGCCCGCCGCCCTCGATGCGCCGCATCTGGCCGAGCGGCTAGTGGCCGCCGCACCCGGCAAAAGCGAGATCGCGAGCCTCATCGACGGCGATCTGCAGCGCCGGCTGCAGGCGCTGGCCGCGCGCCGGCGCCTCGGGCTCGAGGCCGGCGCGACGCTGGCGATCCTGGTGGTGGAGAATTCCACCATGGCGGTGCGCGCCTATGTGGGCGCGGCGGATTATTTCGACATCGGCAGCCGCAGCCAGAACGACATGGTCCGCGCCATCCGCTCACCCGGCTCGACGCTGAAGCCCTTCGTCTATGGTCTGGCCTTCGACGATCTGCTGATCCATCCCGAGACCATCGTCACCGATCGGCCCATGCGCTTCGGCGATTATGCGCCGCAGAATTTCGATCATCGCTTCCATGGCGAGCTCACGGCCCGGGAAGCCTTGCAGCTCTCGCTCAATCTGCCGGCGGTGGCGCTGCTGAGCCGGGTGGGGCCCCTGCGCTTCGCCGGCCTCTTCCGCGATGTCGGTCTGCCGCTGCATCTGCCCGATCCGGGCCAGGTCCCCGGGCTTCCCATCGTGCTGGGCGGGGTGGGGACGAGCCTGGAGGATCTGGTGACCCTCTATGCCGGCATCGCCGCGGGCGGCAGCATCCGGCCGTTGCGCTTGACCCCGCCGGATCCCCTCGGTGCGCCGCGGAAATTCATGAGCCCGGTCGCCGCCTGGTACCTGACCCGGATCCTGGGCGAGACTCCGCCGCCGCCGAGCTGGCTCGCCGGCACCAACCGCGCCCATGCTCCGCTGGTCGCCTACAAGACCGGCACCTCCTATGGCTTCCGCGACGCCTGGGCCATCGGCTATACGGCGGATTACACCGTCGGCGTCTGGGTCGGTCGGCCCGACGGCAGCTTCTCCCCCGGACGCATGGGGCGCGAGGCGGCAGCCCCCATCCTCTTCGGCGTATTCGATCAGCTCCCCATTCGCCAGATCCCGCTCCCGCCGCCGCCCGAGGGGGCGCTGGTGGCGACCAATGCCGAGCTCCCCGCCATGCTGCGCTATTTCGATGCTCGGCCGATGCTGGCCCGGCTGCGCGCCTCCAGCGAAGGCAAGGGCGGACCGGAGATCGCCTTTCCCGTCGATGGCTCGACCATCGCGCTCGCCCGCCAGGGCCAGGCGCTGAAGAGCCTGCCGCTGGATGCCGATGGCGGTGCCTTGCCGCTGCTCTGGCTCGTCAACGGCAAGCGGATCGATTCTACCCCCTTCCGCCGCCAGGCCGAATGGCAGCCCGACGGACCCGGCGAGGTGCGCATCACCGTGATCGACGGTGCCGGTCGCGTGGCCTCCAGCGAGGTCTGGGTGGAGTAGGGCCCGGCTTCGGCAACGCTCGAAGCGAATCTGGAGAAAATTGTTAATACTTCGCTCGCATAGTGCCCGGGCGCAGCGAAGGACCGGGATATGGACCGGCTGCCATCCAGAAATCAACCTGGGGGCCTACCGGCCGATGGGGGCTGCAATGAAATCCTGGCTTGCTTGGTTCCCGGCGCTGTTGCTGGTCGCTGCCTGCAGCAGCGGCCCGCCGGTGGAGCAGCTCCAGACTTTCTCGGATGCCTATAGGACGGCGAATGACGCCGGCCAGCCGCTTCTCGACAATCTCGCGATCGCGGAGAAATCCGAAGGGCAGATCAACGCCGCCAATCAGGCGGGGCGCCCGACCCGAAGCGGCAATGTCCCCGACGAGGCGGCCGATGCCGCCTGCCCGAGGTCGGATCAGCGTTGGCAGGAGGTGGGAAGCGGCACGGGCTTCATCCGGGGCTATTGCATCAGCGACGCCGCGTATTTTGCCAGCCTGGGCGAGCCGCCGGCGACGCAGGCATTCCGAGGCGGACTCGCCGTGCTCGGCAAATATGTCGATGTGCTCATCTTCCTGGCGGAGGGGCGCAATCTCGAAGAACTGCACGCCCAGCTGGATAGCTTGAGCTCCACCATCGGCCAGGTTCTGGCCTTCCTGCCCGGCGGCGGGGCTGCGGCCGGCCCCGCGATCGGCGGCGCGCTCGGCGCGCTGAAGCCGCTGATCGACGCGGCGGCGCAGCAGGGGAACGATCAGGAGATCAAGCGGCTGGTGATCGCGGGGGCCCCGCATGCAAGGCAGCTGATCGACAGACTGAGGGATGCCGCGCCCCTCATGTTCAATGTGCTGACCGCGTCGGCCGCCCGGGCGGCCGTCAGCCCGGCGGCGCTGGACAATCCGGCGACGGCCCAATCGGATATCGCGCGGATCGAAGCCTATCGCGTGACGGTTTCGAACTTCGTCGTTCTTCTGAATGGGCTGCAGACCGCCCTCGACAAGCTCGTCGAGGCGGTCCAGAACCCGGACCAGGCGGCGTCCGTGGCGTCTCTCGCCGAGGAATCGGCCAATCTGCGCATCTATGCGGATGCCGTGCGCAAGGCGATCGCTGCGCTCAGCCAGGGCGGTTGATTCGTCGAACCCGGTAGCAGGAGGGAGTCGTGACCACCATTGCTGAAGCGCGGTCTGCGCTCGTCGAGGCCACCAATGTCCTTGTGCGGCGGCGCCCGGCGGCGAGCTCCCAAGAGAAGCAGGCCATCGACGACGCCATCGAGGACATCAATATCAAGATCGGCTTTCTCGACCAGGCCGGTCTGCTGCAGGCCGCCGTATCCGTCTCCGACGCCGCCAATGAATTGCAGGCAATCGTCGCCTCCGCCCGCCTCGGCCCCTTCGATGACACCGTGAAGGCGCTTGCGGGCGCCGCACAGAAGCTGTTCGACCTGCAAGGGCAGATCCGCGCGCTGGAAGCGCTCCCGCCCGCCGTGGCGCCGAACAGCCCGCCGGCCGCTGCCACGGCGCCCGCAATGGCCGCCGCAGCACCGGTGGGCGCGTTCAAGCCCAGCGCCAGCACGAATTTCGCAGCGCTGCAGCAGGAGTATCGGAGCTTCTACGACGCCTGCACGCCGCGGCTCGAATTCCGGGGCCAGATCGCCTTCTTTGTCAATCACCTGGCGAAGTTCAGGAGCCGCTATGAGGCGGTCGGCCAGGGCCTCGGGATTCCCTGGCAATTCATCGGCATCATTCATGGCCTCGAGGGCAGCTTCAATTTCGGCACGCATCTGCACAACGGCGACCCGCTGACGGCGCGAACCGTGAATGCGCCCGCCGGAATGCCCAAGACGGGCAACCCGCCTTTCAGCTGGGAGGACAGTGCACGTGACGCGCTGATCCACGAGGGTTTCGGCGGGCAGTCGGATTGGTCGGTGCCCCAGATGCTGTTCCGCTGGGAGAGCTACAACGGCATGGGCTATCGGCCCTTCGGCGTGCCGTCGCCCTATCTCTGGAGTTTCTCGGACATCTACGACACGGGAAAATATGTCGCGGACGGGCGTTTCGATCCCAATGCCGTATCCAAGCAGTGCGGCGCAGCCGTGATGTTGAAGGCCCTGGGATAGCTCCCGGCTCGTCCTATAATGGCCGCGGCAGCAAGGGTGATGTCGCATGGCCAAGCAGAGTGCGGGGATTCTGGCCTATAGGCGCTCCGGCAAGGAATGGCGGGTCTTCCTCGTCCATCCGGGCGGTCCCTTCTGGGCGAAGAAGGATCTCGGCGCATGGTCGATCCCCAAGGGCGAGTTCGCCGATGACGAAGACGCCCTTGCCGCCGCCCGGCGGGAATTCGGCGAGGAGGTGGGGCAGGAGGTCGCCGGCGAATTCGTCGAGCTCGCGCCGCGCCGGCAGAAGAACGGCAAGACGGTCCATGCCTGGGCCATCGAAGGCGATGTCGACCCGGACAAGCTGGTGAGCAACGAGTTCGAGATGGAATGGCCGCCGCGGTCCGGCAAGATGCAGCGCTTTCCCGAGGTGGATCGCGGCCAATGGTTCAGCTTCGCGGAGGCGAAGACCCGCCTCAATCCCGGCCAGATCCCGATCCTGGAGGAATTGGCGCTTTTGCTGGAAGGACGGTCATGATCCTCGCCCATCTGGGCAAGAGCCCGCGGATCGATCCGGCGGCCTATGTTGCGCCCAGTGCCGTCGTCTGCGGCGATGTGACCATCGGTGCCGATTGCCGGATCCTCTTCGGCGCCCAGATCATCGCCGAGGGCGGATCGATCGCCATCGGCCACGAATGCATCGTCATGGAGAATGCGGTGCTCCGCGCCAGTACACGCCATTCCTTGAGTATCGGCAACAATTGCCTCATCGGCCCCAACACCCATGTCGTCGGCTGCACGATCGCCGATGAGGTCTTCATCGCGACCGGGGCGGCCGTCTTCCATCGGGCCCACCTCGGCAAGGGCTGCGAGGTACGGGTGAATGCCGTGGTGCATCTGAAGACGCAGCTGCTACCCGGCGCGATGGTGCCCATCGGCTGGGTCGCGGTGGGCGATCCCGCCAGCATCCTGCCGCCCGATCAGCATGACCGGATCTGGGAAATCCAGAAGCCGCTCGATTTTCCCCTCACGGTCTATGGCCTCGAGCGCGAGGAGGCGGATATGGTGAAGATCACCCGGCGGCTGGTCGCGGGCCTCGGATCGCATCGCGACGACTCCTCGACATAGAGGATCCGCTTCCCACTGGCCTGGTCATTCCGCGATCAGCGGCTGTTTCCTGTGGCGCGCCGATTCCTCGAGCACCCGGCGGATTGTCGCCAGCAGGGCCTGGTTCGACGCGCGGGTCTTTACAAGCGAGGCTGCGACTTGCCGCGTAAGGTTCTCGGGCGGATCGGCGGCGGCAAAGATGACAGCCGGGGTTCGGGAACTCAGCAGCGGCAGCAGCTCGCTGCCGGAGCCATCCGGAAGATCCAAGTCGAGGATCACGAGATCATAGTCTGCTGTCTCCAGCATCCGTTTGGCTGCCTCCAGCGTATCGGCCTGGTCGATCGATGCGACGCCCGCCGCGATGCCTGCGACCACCCGCGCGACATCGGCATCATCCTCGACATGAAGGATCCGCGGCTTGCGGTCCTTCCGTCCGCCGGCAGCCCAGTGGACTGCCTTCAGGAGCCCATCGGGATCGATCGGCTTCTGGACCCAATCCAATGTTCCGCCCGATGGGCTACCGAGCTCCTTTCTTGCCTGGTCCACCTTTATCGACACGATCACGACCGGGAGGTGGCGATATTTCTCATCGCTGCGCAAAGATCGGAAAAAGGCCATTCCGTCGTCGTCAGGCAGCATCAGATCCAGTGTCATGACGGCGTATTCCTGCCGGGCAAGCGCCGCACGCGCCTGCCGCACAGTATAGACGACGTCGACAGCAAAGCCGCCATGCTCCAGGAGCGTCCGGAGCAATAGGGCAACGTCCTGATTGTCTTCGCAGACCAGCACCCTTGCCCGACCAGGCGAACGCTCCGCTACCGCCCCTACCAGTCGGTGCTCGACGCGGAGCTGCTCGGGCAAATCAACGAAGAATATCGTTCCGACGCCCACCTCCGAGGTGAAGCCAATGGTCCCCAGCATCCGTTCGACGATCAGCTTGACGATGCTGAGCCCAAGACCGGTGCCACCCAGCTTCTTCGAATCCGACGTATCGGCCTGTGCGAAGCGATCGAAGACCTTGCGGCGAAACGCGACCGGAATGCCGGCGCCGGAGTCCTGAACGGTGATGCGCAGCCCTCCTTCATGGCGAGCGAGCGTCACGTCGATATTCGCTCCGGGGGTAGAGAACTTCGCTGCGTTCGACAGCAGGTTGGCCATGACCTGCATCAGTCGATCCCCATCGACACTGGCCTCCCCGTCCGGAGCCCGGTCATCGTAGCGAATATGCACCTTGTACTGCGCCGCATAGCCGCTGTTGGCTTCCACGGCGTGGCGAATCAACGGGGATAGCCGCTGGCGCAGGAACCGGAAGTCCATGCTGCCGGAGGCAATCTTCTCGATGTCGAGAATATCGTTGATCAACCGGACGAGCCGCTCGCTGTTTGCATGGGCGATGTCGATCATCGGCTTCATCTCGGCAGGAACGCCGCCGAAGGCGCCACCCGAGATCAGCCCGAGGGCGCCGCGTATCGAGGTCAGGGGGGTGCGCAGCTCATGACTGACGGTCGACACGAATTCATCCTTCAGGCGCTCGATTTTCTTGCGATCCGTTATGTCGGTGTAGGTCGCAATCGTCGATCCATCCGGCATGCGCTTGCGCGCGATGTCGATCGTCCGGCCGTCGACTCGCGAGGCCAGCACGACATTCGTCGCGGTGCGCAATCCCTCGCACAGTCTCTCGATGTAGGCTTCGACATCCTCCGCCAGGAAATCCCCTTTTTCGGCGCTGTAGCGCAGGAGTGCTGCGTAGGGCTGGCCCACGTAGAGGAAACCCTTGGGCAGATCGAAGAACTTGACGAAACGCGTGCTCCAGGACACCAGCTTCGAGTCCTTATCAAAGACCGCGACGCCTTGTTCTATATTGTCAAAGGTCGTCTCCAGCAGAACGGTCTTCTGCTGGAGCTCGGTTTCCATGTGCCTGCGCTGCGCGAGGTCCCGGTACACGAAGAAGGCACCGCCGAAGACCACGAAGACCGATAGGGCGCCGCCGAGCATGATCAGGGTCCAGGCCTGCCGTTCCTGCCGAGTATCCAGCGCGAAGCGGTCGCGCAGCAATCGGCCTTGCTCGCCATCCAGCTTGAGGATCAGGTCATTCAAGCGCCCCGCCAGCACGGTATCTTCCCGCAAACGCAGCTGTGCGATTGCCGCCTGAGGTCCCGATTGGTCGTACAAGAGCATGACCTTCTCGAAATTCCCGAAAAGGCTCGGAAAGAGGCTCTCGATCTCGACAAGGCGCCGGCTCTGCGACGGCTCATCGGCCATCAGGGTCTTCAACTGCTCCAGCGAGTGGCGTATCTGTGCCTTTGCCTGTGCGAATACCTGCGTGTAGCTGGCGTCGCCCAGGAGGACATATGAGCGCGTCGACATCAGGGTGGCGTCGGCCGCGATTCTGAGACGCTCCACCTCGTCCTTGGTCTCATAGGCGCTTATGGTCCGTGCCTGCTGGGCCACGAGCGCGGTCAGGTTGGTCAGGCTAAGAAGGATTTCGGCAAGAACCAGCGCGACGAACGACCCCAGGAAGACGATATTGCGGACCCAGGGGGTCATTGCCTTCGGCCAATGCGTGGTGGAATGCCCGTGACGTCTTTGCCCCGACGGTGGCGTCTGCATCGCATGCGGCAGATGAGAGTCATGAGGGTCCTTTCATCGAGTTGCCGGGGCGCTAAGCCATAGTTGGAGTACATCATCGGCAAGCGTCATCGGATCAAAAGGCTTGTGAATGACGCCGACGGCGCCGAGCGCCAGATAATGCGCTATCTCGCGCTTTTGGACCTTTGCGGTCATGAAAATGACCGGGGTCGTCGCGGTCACCGGCAGGCGGCGCAAGGCCGCGAGCGTGGAGGGTCCGTCCATCTCCGGCATCATGACGTCGAGGAGAATAAGATCGGGTGCGAAACCCGGCGCCTGATCGAGGGCTTCGCGCCCGGATGCGCAGAACACGACCTCGAACTCTCCGACGACCTCGAGGGCGACCTTCGCAATCGCGCGGATGTCCGGCTCATCGTCGACATATAGAATCCGTTCCCGGCCTTCGGTGGTCATCCGACTCTCCGTTGTCGATTCGCATGGCTGGCGGCACTGCGCAGCAGCTGCCGGATCGTGGCGAGGATGATTTCATTCGATGCGCGTGTCTTGACGAGCACGGCGGCGGCCCTCCGCACGATGTCTTTGGATGGTTCGGAAGCCGAAAAGACAACAACCTGCGTTTCCGGCGCCAGCAGCGGCAGCAACTCGCTTCCCGACCCATCGGGAAACGCCAAATCGAGAATGGCGAGGTCGTACGACCTCATCTGGAGTAGGTGTTTGGCCACTC
Source organism: Verrucomicrobiia bacterium (assembly GCA_035482595.1). Taxonomy (GTDB): domain Bacteria; phylum Pseudomonadota; class Alphaproteobacteria; order Dongiales; family Dongiaceae; genus DASXQK01. The sequence goes on along the minus strand of DATHQQ010000074.1, from coordinate 2,872 downwards.
TCACACTGGCCGCGCGGTCGATCGAGGCCAATCCCCCTACTATGCCGGCGACGACATTGGCCACGTCTGTGTCGTCCTCGACATGGAGTATCCGCGGTAGCGGATGGTCCTGTCCGTCGGTGGCCAGCCGCAGCGCGCTCAGGAGCCGGTCCACATCCACGGGCTTTTGAATCCAGTCGATGACTCCGGCAGCACCCGCCTCGTGTTCCGTCTGCCCCTCATCGGCCATTGCCGAAATGACCACGACCGGGAGGCTGCGGTACCTGTCATCTCCTCGGAGCGAGCGGAAGAAGCTCAACCCATCCTCGTCCGGAAGCTCGATGTCGAGCGTCATCGCCGCGTATTCCCGCCGGGCGAGTGCCTCGCGTGCCTGGCCGGCGGAGGAGACGATATCGACGGCGAAGCCGTCCCTCGCCAAGAGCGTCTTCAGCGAAAGAGCAATGTCGTCGGTGTCTTCGCATACGAGCACTCTGTGCTCCCTGGCGACGGGACCGCTCCCCGCCGTGGCGCCGGCGAGGGCCTCTTCCAACCGGGAACGATCCGGCAGATCGACGAAGAAGGTCGTGCCGACACCGATCTGGGAGCTAAAGCTCGCGGTGCCGTGCATGCGCTCGACCAAGGCCCTCACGATGCCGAGGCCTAGGCCAGTGCCGCCCTTCTTTCGCGAATCCGAGGTATCGGCCTGGGCGAAACGTCCGAAGATCTTTTCATGGAATTCGGCGGGAATGCCGGGGCCGTGGTCCGCGACCGCTATCCGCAGCATCTTTCCCCAAGGCTCGAGCGCAACAACGACGGTATCGCCCGGCTTGGAGAACTTTGCCGCGTTGGACAGGAGGTTGGCCATGACCTGCAGCAAGCGGTCGGCATCGATATCGGCCTGGGCACCGGGCGCACGTTCCTCGAAGCGTATTCTCACATCGCATTGCGCGGCATAGCCCGCGTTCGCCACGATCGCCTTCAGCAGGATCGGGGAAAGCGGCTGGCGCAGAAGTCGGAATTCGAGGCTGCCGGACTCGATCTTCTCTATATCGAGGATGTCGTTGATGAGGCGGACGAGCCGCTCGCTGTTCGAATGGGCGATATCGATCATCGCTCTCATCTCCGGAGGCGGCGTACCAAGGGCGCCGCCGGCGATGAGCCCCAGAGCGCCTTGAATGGAGGTAAGCGGCGTACGGAGCTCATGGCTGACGGTCGACACGAATTCGTCCTTGGTCCGCTCCATCTTCTTTCGATCGGTGACGTCGGAATAGGTCGATATCGTGCCGCCGTCCGGCATGCGCTGCGGGGCTATCTCGATCGATCGGCCGTCCGTCTTTCCGGTCACCGTGACATTCGTCGCGGCGCGCATCCCCAGCACAAGCCGCTCAATGTACTCCTCGACGCCGGACTCGCCGAAGAGCCCGCGGCTGGCGAGGTGGCGCAAGAGCTCCGCGTAACCTCGGCCGACCACAAGGAGCGCTGCAGGTAGGCTGAAGATCTGTACGAACTGCCTGTTCCAGGCAACCAGCCTCAGGTCGCGATCGAAGACGGCCAAGCCTTGGCTGATATTGTCGAATGTCATCTGCAACAGCTCGGTCTTCTGGGCGAGCTGGATTTCGATTTTCCTGTGTGTGGCGAAATCGCGATGAAGAAGGAAGAGCGCCCCCAATCCGAGCAGCACGGAGAGTGCGCCGCCGAGCACGACCACGACCCAGGCTTGGCGCTCCTCGACGGGACTCTCGATATTGACGAAGCTCAAATAGAATTCGCCGATGATGATGACGGCGATGACCATGGAGGTGAGAAGGAACACGGCCCTGAGCGACGCCCCCAGCACAGGGCGCGAATTCTTCATGGTCGCATGATCGGCATGGGCAGGGCGGAGATCAGAGGCTGTTTCCTTCGTCGGTGCTGTCTCGAGTTGCACGTTCTGCTGGCGACCCCGCGGCTATAGTGAGGCGCAATACGGGAGCCGCACTCCTGAAATCGTCGCGGTGGTGCAGGCTCTATCTGTAGTCGTCTTTCGGGCGGAAGCGATGGCGGGGCGCCTTATGCTGAAATATGTCAGCCTCTCACCCTGCGCCTATTGGATAATCGCCGGTGTGCAAAAGGGAACACGGCTATGAGGATGTATTCGCGCCTCGGCGGGAATGTGGTCATGGGCTGGAGGATATCGCGCGGCGGCGAACCATGATCAGATCCTGATCCGCGGCGGTACCGGAAGCCGTCAGGAGCCTATGGCCGCCGATGACGTCGAAGCCATAGCGTTCATACAACCGCCGCGCCCCCCGGTTCTGCTCCCAGACATCGAGATAGACATTCGCCGCCCCCTTGAGCCGCGGGTGACCCAGGGCGGCCTCCATGAGCTGCCGTCCGATCCCTCTGTTCTGGAAGCCGGCATGAACATAGATCCGGCGGAGCTCCTGGTCCCGGGTGGTGGGGGCGGGTACTGAGATCCGCAGCGGGCCGAATTGGACGAAGCCGACTAAGCGGCCTTCGGCTTCGGCGAGCAGGAAGACGTCTTCCTCGAAGGCCTGGCGGAAATAATCGTCGGCAAGACCGCTCTCGAGGTGGGCGGCCAGATCGGGGGCGCTGAAGCTATGGCCGAAGGCATCGGCATAGGTCTGCCGCGCCAGGGCCGACAATGCGGCGAGGTCGTCTCTCCAGGCCGGCCGGATGATCACTGGCCCCTGAGGAAGCCTGTCAGCGCGCCGAAATAGGCTTCGGGCTCGTCGAGGAAAGGCGAATGCGCGCTGTCGGGAAAGAGGATCAGCCACCCATTGGGAAGCGCTGCCCGGAGCAGCTTGGCGCTCAGTGGGGTCGCAAAGTCGTAAGCGCCCACGAGGACCAAGGCGGGCAAGGTCAGGCGATGGAGATCCGGCAGCCGGTTCCA
>DATHQQ010000073.1:0-7020 GCA_035482595.1 Verrucomicrobiia bacterium | reverse complement strand
TGGCGGCCAGAAGCCCAGCGCCCATCATCACCGAGGGATTGGACGTGTTGGTGCAGGAGGTGATCGCCGCGATCACCACATCGCCATGGCCGATGGAATGTTGCGAACCTTCCAGAGGCGCGCGCTTGTTGGCGCTGCCTTCCTTCTTGAAGGTGGTCATCAGGGCCTGGGCGAAATTGGCGGCGATGCCGGACAGCGACACACGATCCTGCGGCCGCATCGGGCCGGCCATGCACGGCTCGACCATGTCCATGTCCAGCGTCAGCGTATCGGTGAAGACCGGATCGGGGGTGCGCTGAGAGCGCCAGAGCCCCTGGGCCTTGGCATAGGCCTCGACCAGGGCGACCCGGCCGGGGCTGCGGCCCGTAGCCTTCAGGTAGCGGATGGTCTCGCCGTCGATGGGGAAGAAGCCGCAGGTGGCGCCGTATTCCGGGGCCATATTGGCGATGGTGGCGCGGTCGGCCAGGGTCAGATCATCCAGGCCGGGGCCGTAGAATTCGACGAATTTGCCGACCACGCCCTTCTTGCGCAGCATCTGGGTGACGGTCAGCACCAAATCGGTCGCCGTCGCCCCTTCCTTCAGCTTGCCGGTCAGCTTGAAGCCGATGACCTCGGGGATCAGCATGGAGATCGGCTGGCCCAGCATCGCGGCCTCGGCCTCGATTCCGCCGACGCCCCAGCCCAGCACCGAAAGCCCGTTGACCATGGTGGTATGGCTGTCGGTGCCGACCAGCGTATCGGGATAGGCCAAGGTCTTGTCGCCTTGCTTGGCGGTCCAGACCGTCTGGGCCAGATATTCCAGATTGACCTGATGGCAGATGCCGGTGCCGGGCGGCACGACGCGGAAATTGTCGAAGGCCTTCTGGCCCCAGCGCAGGAAGGCATAGCGTTCCCCGTTACGCTCATATTCCCGGGCCACGTTCAGGGCGAAGGCCTCGCGATTGCCGAAGGCATCGACCATGACCGAATGATCGATGACGAGATCGACGGCGGAGAGCGGGTTGATCTTGCGCGGATCATCGCCCATGCCCTTCATCGCGTCGCGCATGGCCGCGAGATCGACCACCGCCGGCACGCCGGTGAAATCCTGCATCAGCACCCGAGCCGGCCGGAAGGCGATCTCGCGATCGGAGCGCTTCGTCTTCAGCCAGCGCGCCACGGCCTTGATATCCTCGGAGCGGACCGATCGCCCATCCTCGTTGCGCAAGAGATTCTCGAGCAGAACCTTCAGGGAGAACGGCAAGCGGGAGATGTCGCCGAGCCCGTTTTTCTCCGCAGCCTTGAGGCTGAAATAATCGAAACGACGCGTGCCGACCTTGAGCGACCGGCGCGCCTTGAAACTATCCAGGGCGGTCACGGGGAGATCTCCTTGAGGCGTTTCCTCGGGGCGGCGGATGATATCACCACGCCTTCGTTTTTCGCCTCCGGAAAAATCACAATTTCGCCTTTTTCCCGGCGTATTGCCGCCACAGCCCAACACCATTCTCTGGCTTCGAACCAAGCCGAGACCCCGACGAGGCTCCCCGGCCGGCCTCTGCAAAACTGAAAGGCCGGGGATTGTAAAGACAGCTACCGCGACCCCCAGCGGCTGTCTTTATCAACCTCGAGCGCCGCGCTCCCGCTTTCATCCCAGCGGGGCGCGGCGCAGTAATTTTCGGGCGACGGCATTTTCCCCCGCGACGACGGCCCTGCCCAAAGTTCCGGCACTCTCGCCAGGGCGAAACGAACCGGCTAGTACTAGCCGCCGTGATGTTACCCTGCTCCTTCGCGTCTGATCGTCCGCCCGGGATTTGCCCACAGGCCCCGCTCTGCCTATCGTGGTGGTCTGGCTTGTCCCGGCCATCTCGGTCGTTCTGCGCCTGCCCATGACCGAGGCCTTCGCCCCCGCCCCCTTCGCCGGCCGCGACCTGCTCTGCCGGCGGGGCGAGCGGCTTGTCTTCCGCCATCTCGATTTCGACCTCGCCCCCGGCGGCGTGCTCCTGTTGCGGGGTCCCAACGGCAGCGGCAAGTCGAGCCTGCTGCGCCTGATGGCGGGGCTGCTGCGTCCCGTCCGGGGCGAGCTTCTCTGGGCCGGTGCGCCGGTCGCCGAGGAGCCTGAGCACCATCGCCGGCGCCTGGCCTTCCTCGGCCATCTCGACGCCCTGAAGCCCGCTTTGACCGCGGCGGAGAACCTCGGCTTCTGGTGCGGCCCCGCGGCGGTTGCCCCCGCTTTGGCCGCCCTCGGCATCCCCCATCTGGCCAGCCTTCCGGCCCGGCTTCTCTCCGCCGGGCAGCGCCGGCGCCTCGCGCTCGCCCGGATCGTCGCCCGGCAGGCGCCGCTCTGGCTCCTGGACGAGCCGACCAATGCGCTGGACGCCGAGGCCGAGGCGATGTTCGCCGCGGCGCTCGCCGCCCATCGCGCCAAGGGCGGCATGGCGGCGATCGCGCTCCATGGCGGGAGCGGCCCGCCGGAATCAGCCGTCCTCTCGCTCTCGCTTCCCTCGAGTGGGGCGTTCGACGAGGAAGAGGGATTCCTCGTGGCATGAACGGCTGGGCGGCATGAGCGGCTGGGGATTCATGCGCCTGCTGCGCCGGGATCTGACCCTGGTGCTGCGCCAGGGTGGCGACGCGCTGCTCACCCTCGCCTTCTATCTGCTGGCGGTCATGATCTTCCCTTTCGGGGTCGGGCCGGAGCCCGCTTTGCTCGCGCGCATCGCCGCCGGGCTGCTCTGGACCATGGCGCTCTTCGCGGCCCTGCTCTCTCTCGACCGGCTGTTCCAGCAGGAGCTCGAGGATGGCGGGCTCGACCAGCTCGCCCTGGGTTCCCTGGCGCTGGAGTGGAGCTTCCTCGCCAAGGCCCTGGCCCATTGGCTGGCGACGGGCTTGCCTTTGCTGGTGGCGGCCCCGCTGCTGGCGCTGTTCCTGCGGCTGGAGCCGTCGGCGATCCCGGTGCTGGTTCTGGCGCTGGCGCTGGGCGGGCCGGCCCTCACTTTGGTGGGCGCGGTCGGCGCGGCGCTCACCCTGGGCGCCCGGCGGGGCGCGGTGCTGCTCCCCCTCCTCGTCCTGCCGCTCTATGTCCCGGTGCTGATTTTCGGGGTCGGCGCCGTCGACGCCGCTTCCGCCGGGCTCTCCGCCCAGCCGCATCTGATGCTGCTGGCCGCCTATCTCATCGCTGCCTTGCCGCTGGCCGCCTGGGCCGGGGCGGCGGCCCTGCGCCTAGCCCTGGAGTAACAGGGGCGCTGGCGTAGCAGGACCCAGGAACAATAGCGCCCTGGACCTCCTCCGGGGCCCGAGCCTATCCTCACCGCCGCCGCTCGTAAGCCGGCGATGGCCAAACTCGGGGGAGTCCTTCCATGCGCCGCCTACCTCATCTTGCGCTTGCCGGTGTCCTCCTTGCGCTGGTCGCGGGTTGCGAGACGCCGCCCGATCACGAACAGCAGGCGACGATCATCCAGGCCGATGTCCAGCAGACCTTCGACGGCGATATGGGGGCGCTGATCTACCACGGCTATGAGGCGGCGCGGCTCGCCCAGGCCGCCAATGCCGCCCGCGGCGAACTCGCCAGCCTGCCGAGCTACAGCCCGGCCAATATCAACATCAGCAACCGGGCGAACGAGATGGCGGATCAGGCGACCGAGGAGCGCCGCGAAGCCGAGGCCGCCCTCAACCGCATCCTGGATCCCTTGCGCGACCGCATCGCCAAGCTGGAGCAGCAGCAAGGCGGCAGGAATCAGACGGCCGCGGCGGTCACCGCCGTGCTGCAATTCGCGCCCGGCAGCGCCGCGGTTCCGGCCCGGGAGCAGCCGAAGCTTCAGGCCATCACGCAATATCTGGCGGGCCATCCCCGTGCCGAGGTCGTCATCACCGGCTGGTCGGATACCGGCGGCAGCAGCCCGGCCGACAACGCCCTGTCGCGCGCCCGCGCCAATGCGGTCTACGCGGCCCTCACCAGCCGCGGCCTGCCGGCGGAGACCAGCGTCGCTATCCTCGCCGGCGCATCCCCCGGCGACGACGCCGCGGGCCGGCGGGTCGAGATCCAGGTGCGCCCGGCCGGCTAGTCTCCCTCCACCTGTTTCTGCAGGGAATCTACAGGCGGATTGTCGGAACGCGGAGTGGCAAGGCTGCTCCCATTCAGTTGGGAGAGCGATACTCGCTGGCCTGAACCGGCCGCGGCTCGGCGGCCAGGGCGCCACTACACCAGGCCAGCATTTCAGCATATACGCAGAATGCGTAGCAGTCAAATGCCCGCCGCGACCGGCCGGCATCAGTTGGCGGAAACGTCTCCCTTGGACGCTAGCGCCAGTTCCGCCTCGACGACGAGGGCTTCCGGCGAGATGGGCTTGCGCAGGATCTTGCCGATGGCCTCCTCGGTGGGCAGCTCATAGGCGCTGACATAGAGGATCTTCAGGTCGAGGCGCCGCATCCGGGCCATGCGGGCGAGGGCAAAGCCGTTCACGCGGTCCGGCATCACCACATCGGTGATCATGAGATCCAGCGGCTGGGAACTCTCCAGGATCTGGAGCGCCAGCCGGTGATCGGGTGCCAGTGAGACCTCATAGCCGGCCTTGCGCAGCGCCTTGGCCGCGGCATAGGAGAAAGCCTCCTCGTCATCCACGAGGAGAATGCGTCCTGACGGGGGAACCATGTTACGCCACAATACTTGATAACAGTTGGGCAACGCTGAAGAACTAGGACCCCATAGACCGTTCCCTGGCGCAGTTCAAGGCCGCGGCCGAGGACGGTCTTTTCATTGTTTCGCGGGGCCGGTGAAAGATCAAGCATGCGATATCGGCCCCCGGCGCCTGCCGCCAAATCTTAACTCTCGCCCCCCGCCGGCTGCTTCGGCGCCCGGCGCGCCCGTTCATTCGTGAGGACCCTATGAAAGCCACCACGACGATCCCCCAGCTCATCGACAAGAACCAGAAGCAGCTTCTGGCCGAGTGGCTCGACCAGCAGGCGGCCGGCAGCGGCAGCGAGGAGCAGCGCAACATGTCGCAGCGCTTCATCGCCGCGCTGAAGGACGGGCTTCAGAGCGGGCAGCTTGCCGAGATCGGCACCGAGAAATGGGACTCCACCCGCGCCATCCTCGAGGAGGTCTCTCGGCAGGGTGCCCTTCGCGGCGACACGCCCACCCAGACCGCGACTTTCGTCTTCTCCCTGAAGCAGCCGCTGTTCAGCCTCCTGCGGCGCGAGCTGGGCAAGGATGCCGACAAGCTGGCCGAGGAGATCTGGACCGCGACTCTGATCCTGGACAAGCTCGGCCTCTACACCACGGAATTCTACCAGAAGAGCCGCGAGCAGGTGATCTTGCGCCAGCAGCAGGAAATGCTCGAGCTCTCCACGCCGGTGGTGAAGCTCTGGGAGGGCATTCTCGCTCTGCCGCTGATCGGCACCCTCGACAGCGCGCGCACCCAGGTGGTGATGGAGAACCTGCTGCAGGAGATCATGACCACCGGTGCCGATATCGCCATCATCGACATCACCGGCGTGCCGACCGTCGATACGCTGGTCGCCCAGCATCTGCTGAAGACGATCTCCGCGGCCCGGCTGATGGGGGCGGATTGCATCATCAGCGGCATCCGCCCGCAGATCGCCCAGACCATGGTCCACCTCGGCGTCGAGCTCGATGTGGTCTCCAAGGCGACGATGGCCGATGCCTTTGCGCTGGCACTTCGGCGGCTGGGCCAGAGCGTGGCGTCACCTGCGAAGGCCGGCAAGCCCACCTAGCGCCATGGAACAGATACCCATTCTGAAGATCGGCGACTGCCTGCTGGTCAGCATCCAGGTCGACATGCATGACCGCCTCGCCATGACGCTGCAAGACGATCTGACCAACAAGATCGTCGCCACCCGGGCTCGCGGGGTGATGATCGACATCTCGGCGCTGGAGATCGTCGATTCCTTCATCGGGCGCATGCTGAACAACATCGCGGCGATGTCGCGCATCCTCGACGCCGTCACCGTGGTCGTGGGCATGCAGCCGGCGGTCGCCATCACGCTGGTCGAGCTGGGACTGGCGCTGACCGGCGTCAAGACGGCGCTGAATGTCGACAAGGGGCTCGCCCTGATCCGACGCGTCATCGATGACGGGGAGGGTCAGGTTGATCGTCGAGAAGAATGAGAATCTGGCGATCCGGGCCGGCGACGATGTGGTCCGGGCGCGTCAGGCGGTTCGTGCTTTAGCGCTGCAAGCGGGTTTCAGCCTGGTCGACCAGACCAAGATCATCACGGCGGCGAGCGAGATCGCGCGCAACACCCTCGACTACGGCGGCGGGGGCGAGCTCACGCTCGAGCTCCTGCGCGATGGCGCCCGGCGCGGCCTTCGCCTTACCTTCGTCGATCAGGGCCCGGGGATTTCCAATATCGACCAGGCGCTGAAGGACGGTTATTCCACCGGCAACGGCCTGGGCCTCGGCCTCAGCGGGGCCAAGCGCCTGTCGAACGAGTTCGAGATCCACTCCAAGCCCGGCGCCGGAACCAAAATCACTTTGGCACGCTGGAAATAGGATGCTCGTCACGCTCAACGATTCCAGCGAAGTGGCCGCCGCCCGGCGGGCGGCGACGAGCCAGGCGCAGAGTCTCGGCTTCGACGAGCAGACGGCCGGCCGCAGTGCCCTGGTGGCGACGGAGCTGGCGACGAATCTGCTGAAGCATGCGGGCCGCGGCCAGATCCTCCTTGATCGCTATCGGGATTCGACCGGCAGCGGGCTCGAGATCCTCAGCCTCGACAAGGGGCCCGGCATCGCCGATCTCGGACGTGCCATGGAGGACGGCTATTCCACGGCGGGCAGCATGGGTACCGGGCTCGGCGCCGTCCGCCGCCAAGCCGATGAATTCGCCGTCTATTCCCGCCCGGGCTTGGGAACGGCGATGATGGCGCGCATCCGGGATGCCACGCGGCCGCCGGTGCCGGCGACCCAAACCATCTCCCTCGGCGCCGTGGTCGCGCCCGTCGCCGGCGAGAGCGTCAGCGGGGACCGTTGGGATTTCGCCACCCCGGCGCTCGGGCCGACCCTGATGGCTGTCGACGGCTCCGGCCAC
>DATHQQ010000072.1:0-3280 GCA_035482595.1 Verrucomicrobiia bacterium | reverse complement strand
TGATTCCAGCCGCCGTTCCAACCCCCGTTGTTCCAGCCGCCGTTGTTGGTCCAATTCGCAGGCCGCCCTGCACCGCCGTTCCAACTCCCGCCGCCGTTCCAACCGCCACCGCTCCAGCTGGGACGGGCGCCCATGCCGGTGCCGCTCCAACCGCCACGAGAGGCGCCGCCGCCCATGCTCCACCAGCCGCTGTTCCCGCTCCCGCCCGCGGCCTCGGCCTGGGAGGCGGCGAGCTGAAGCAAGGCCGCCATGAGCAAAGCCGCAGCCAGGCGGCCACAGCGGGCGAATAGCTGCATCGGGGAACGGTTCATGAGGGACATCCTGTGCCTCGCGATCAGTGCCAGTATATCATCCTGGCGGCGGCGGGGGAGGGGGTGGTGGCCCGCTCGGCGCCGCGAAGCCGGGAACCTGGTTGCCCTTGGCATACATGCATTGGGAATAGGCGATGTCGTAGCGCTGCTGCAGATTGCCTTGCGCGCTGTTCGCCGGGCCGGTCGCGACCACCGTGCCGCCCAGGGCGCCGCTGGCCGCACCGATGGCGGCCCCGGTTCCGCCGCCGATGGCCGCGCCCAATCCGGCGCCCAGCACGGTGCCGACCGCGGCCGTACCGACCGACTGCTGATTCGCGGCTTCAGCCTGGCCGCTCGTCATCTGCTGGCCATAGGCCATGCAGATCGCCTGATCCTGCTGGAAGACCTCGAAGGGCTTGTAGGGGGCGGGCATCACGGCGACCATCGGCCCGGCCGGCTGCTGCACGCAGCCGCCGAGCAGCAGGGCAACCGTAGTCGACGCCGTCAGAAGCTTGGCCTTCATCATTTCCGTTCTTCTCGATCGGGGGGCGACACGGTTCTCGCGATCGGCGGGCACTCGCCCCACGCCGATATTATAGGGTCCGCGCCACGAAAGGCCAATTCCTGCGCGGGGTTTCATACCCTCACGGCCCGCATATCAGCTCGCTCATTCCGGCAAGCAGCGCCTTAATTCCGGCAACCGGGCGCCTTATTCCGGCAATGGAATGAACTCCGTCTCCCCGATGACCTGGTCGAAACGGCCGGCTTTCCAATCCGCCTTGGCCTGCTCGATGCGCTCGCGGGAGCTGGAGACGAAGTTCCACCAGACATGCCGCGGCCCGTCCATGGTCTCCCCGCCCAGCAGGATGAGACGGGCGGGGAGCAAAGCGCGGATGGCGATCTCTTGCCTGGCGCGAAAGACCAGGAGCTGGCCGTGCCCGAACGACTGGCCGCCGGTGTCCACGGCGCCGCTCAGGATGTAGGCCGAGCGCTCCTCATGCTCCGCCGGCAGAGCCAGGGTCGCGCCCGCGGCGATCTCGGCATCGGCGCAGAGTGTCGAGGTGAAGGTGGCGACCGGCGAACGGACATCGCCGAAGCTCCCGGCGATGACCCGAAGCCGCACCCCCTCGCCCTCGATCTCCGGCAAAGCGGCGGCATCGTGATGATGGAAGGCGGGCGCCGTCTCCTCATGGGCCTTGGGCAAGGCGACCCAGAGCTGGACGCCGAACATCCCGGAATCGCGCTGCCGGACCTCCGGGGGCGTGCGTTCCGAATGTGCGATGCCGCGGCCGGCGGTCATCCAGTTGACTGCGCCCGGCCGGATCGCCTGGCGGCTGCCGAGGCTGTCGCGATGCATGATCTCGCCCTCGAGCAAATATGTGACCGTCGCTAGGCCGATATGGGGATGGGGGCGGACGTCGAGCCCCTTGCCAGCGCGCAGAATCGTGGGGCCGAATTGATCGAAGAAGACGAAGGGGCCGACCATCCGGCGCTCGGCGGCGGGCAGCACCCGGCGGACCTGGAAACCGTCGCCCAGATCCTTGATCTGGGGGATGAGCCTGATCTCGATCGGTCCGCTTTCCGCGGCGCCGGTCTCAGGGGGCATGGTCATGGAAGCACTCTCCTGCTGGGATGCTGCGCCGAGTCTGGTTCTCCGCCGCCCTGCTGGCTATTCTCGCGGCCAAAGGGGAGAGGAACGCCATGACGCTGGAAACGCCGCCGGGCTACCGGCCGCTGAACGAAGAATCGCTGCCCGGCTGGCTTGCGGGGCTGCCCGACGCGGCCGCCCGGCTCGGCGGCAGCGCTTCGGACTGGAAGGTCGCCGAGGTGGGCGACGGCAATCTCAATCTCGTCTTCCTGGTGGAAGGCCCCGCGGGCGGGGTCTGCGTCAAGCAGGCGCTGCCCTATGTCCGCCTCGTCGGCGAGGGCTGGCCGATGACATTGCAGCGCGCCTTCTTCGAGCATGAATATATGCGGATCCAAAGACCCCATGTCGGCGGGCTGATTCCCGAAGTCTATCATTACGAGCCGCCACTCTACGCCGTGGTCATGGAGCTGCTGAAGCCGCATATAATCATGCGCCACGGCATGATCCAGGGCCGCCGATATCCGGCCTTCGCCGGCCATATCGTGGAATATCTGGCCCAGAGCCTGTTCATGACCAGCGACCTCGCTTTGCCGGCGGGCGAGAAGAAGGCGCTGACGGCGGTCTTCGCCGGCAATACCGAGCTCTGCAAGATCACCGAGGATCTGGTCTTCACCGATCCCTATCGCATCGCCAAGCTGAACCGCTGGACGGCACCCGAGCTCGACGGAATCGCCGCCGAGTTCCGGGCCGATGTCGCCCTCAAGCTCGCCGTCTCGCGGCTCAAATTCAAATTCCTCACCTCGGGGGAGGCGCTGATCCATGGCGATCTCCATACCGGCTCGGTGATGGTGACCGAGACCGACAGCCGGATCATCGATCCCGAATTCGCTTTGGTCGGGCCCATGGGATTCGATGTGGGCGCGGTGCTGGGCAATCTTCTGCTGGCCTATTTCAGCCAGGACGGCCATGCCGGCGAGGGGGATTCCCGCGCCGACTACCAGGAATGGATCCTCGATACGCTGGAATCCGTCTGGAACGGATTTGCTGCCCGCTTCCTCGCCCTCTGGCGAGGGGAAGCCGCCAAGGGCGACGCCTTTCCGCACGATCTCTTCGCCGAGGGATCCGCCGCGGCCGCGCTGGAGAGCGAGCGGCAGGCGACGATGGCCCGGCTCTATGCCGACAGCATCGGCTTCGCCGCCGCCAAGATGATCCGGCGCATCCTGGGCCTGGCCCATATCATCGATCTGGAGAAGATCGCCGATCCCGACCGCCGCGCCCTCTGCGAGACCCGCGCGCTTCGCCTCGCCCGCGAGCTGATGGTGAACCGGCGCCGCTTCGCCAACATCGAGGCGGTGGCCGATGGCGCGCGCGCCGTGCGCCACGATATCCGCAAGCTGTAGGC
>DATHQQ010000071.1:0-3468 GCA_035482595.1 Verrucomicrobiia bacterium | reverse complement strand
CGATAGACCTCCGGCGTATGGGAGAGCAGGATCGCAAAGCCGCCATGGGGGATTTCCTCCCCGGCCTTCTGGATGTTGTCGACGCCATAGAAGCCGGCGTCGTCGATGCCGGCGAGATGGATCGCCTGGTCGTCGCGGCGGATCGTCTCGGATTCGTTCAGCAGCATGCGGATCCCCATGGCCTCCATGCCCGGGACCATGCGGATGCTGTCGTGATTGCCGAGCACGCCATAGACCGGCCCCTTGAGATGCGGGCGCAGCCGGGCGAGGCCCTCCAGCGTCGTGTCGTAGGCGCCATAGGTGGCGGCGCGATAGTCCCCCGTCAGCACGGCGATGTCGTAGCTGATGCTCGCCGCCAGCGCCGCCGCCCGTTCCATGGCAGGAGCGCTCATCTCGACATGGAGATCGCTCAGGTGCAGGATGCGAAAGCCGTCGAAGGCGGGGGGCAGATCGGCGAAGCTGAGCGGGTTTTCGCGCAGGCGCACGCGATCTGCGTTGCGCCGCCCGCGGGCATAGAGTCCGGTCGCCTTCAGCACCGTGCGGATCAGAGTAGAGGCCGAATACAAATTCTCGATATGGAAGAATCGGCGGCCCCGGCTGAAGACCTTCCCCTCGAACTCGCGCTCGATGCCCAGGCGCTGGCGGGCGTGCAGGCGGCCGAGGCGCTGTTCCAGCATCGTCACGATATCCGCGTCCACGCCGTTCTCCGGATGGCCAGGCTTGCCGGCATATGGTAGCGATTGTCGGGGATGAAAGGGGCGGGAACCCAAGGGCCATGAGCGATTTTTCCGGCAGGGTGGTCTTCGTCACCGGGGCCACCTCTGGCATCGGTCGGGCGGCCGCCGTCGCCTTTGCCCGCGCCGGGGCCCGGGTGGTCGCATCGGCGCGCCGGAGGGAGGAAGGCGAGGAGACCCTCGAGCTGATGCGCCAGGCCGGCGGCGAGGGCCTGTTCCTGTCGGTGGATGTCGGCAGCGACGCCCAGGTCTCCGACGCAATCCGCCAGACCTTGTCGGCCTATGGCCGGCTCGACTATGCGGCCAATTGCGCCGGTTTCGATCGTAATGCCGCGCTGCTCGACTATGGCGAGGCCGATTATCAGCGGATCTTCGACGTCAACGTCAAAGGCCTCTTCCTTTGCCTGAAGCACGAGATCGAGGCCATGGCGAAGACCGGCGGCGGCGCGATCGTCAATATCGGCTCGATTGCAGGCCAACGGCCCTTCGCCGGCAATTGCCTCTATGCCGCAAGCAAGAGCGCGGCCGCGATGCTGACCATGACCGTGGCGCTGGAGGCAGCACCACTCGGCATCCGGGTCAACGAGATTGCGCCCGGCCCGGTCGATACCCCGATGCTGCGCGGCTATATCGCGCGCGCGGGCATCGCCGGGGGGCCGGGCGCATCCGGCGAGCTCGCGGCGGCCTCGCCCCTGAAGCGCATCGGCCTGCCCGAGGACATCACCGGCGCCATCCTGTTTCTCTGCTCGCCGGCCGCGGGCTATATCACCGGTGCGAGACTGAACATCGACGGGGGCTTTGGCCTGGTGTGACACACCGGCGACGGCCAGAGCGGAGGACGGAATGAAGCTGCGCCATGCCTGGCCCAAGGGACATTGGGCCTGGCCGATCCAGGTCACCCATCAGCATGGGGTGCGCTGCGGGCCCATGATCTGGGCCGGCGGCCAGCTCGACATGACCGAATCCGGCGAAGTCTGCCGGGCCGGCGATCTCTTCGCGCAGATTCCACAGGTCGTCCGCCATCTCGGCAGCGTGCTGCGGGAGCTCGAGTCCGATCTGCCCGATCTGGTCAAGCTGCTCTGCTTCTATGTCAATGACGGCTCGGTCGATGAGAGCAAGGTGCTGGCGGCCATCGCCGCCGCCCTTCCGTCGGAGGCCAAGCCCGCGGTGACTGCGATTCCGGTTCCCTATCTCGCCTATCCCGGCATCGCCATCGAGATGGAGGGCTATGGCATGCGCGGCGAGGAGGGGGAGGCGCTGCCCCGCAGCCTGGCTCCGCCCGAGGGCCTGTCGCCGCTCTCCGACCGGTTCGCCCATGCGCTCCGCTGCGGCAAGATGATCTATGTCAGCGCGCAATCGCCGGTCGACGCGGCGGGCAAGCTGCTCGCCGCCGGCGATATCGTCGCCCAGACCCGGCAGGTGATGAGCCAGATCGGCACCGCGCTCGGCCAGTTCGGTGCCGGCTTCGACGATGTCGTGAAGGTCAACCGCTGGTATGCCGGCGGGGGCACGGTGGCGGATTTCGAGCCGGCGGCGCTCGCCTGCGCGGCGCATTTCAAGGAGCCCGGGCCGGCGGCGACGGGCATTCCCATCCCGCGCCATGCGCGGGAGGGCCAGCAGATCAAGATCGAGGTCGTCGCGATGCTGGGCGAGGACGGCCGGCATCTGCCGCGCCGCTATTCCTGGCCCGATTCCCTCTGGGACTGGCATGTGCATCTGCCCTACAAGCATGGGCTCGCCTGCGAGGGCATGATTTTCCTCGGCGGCCAGGTCTCTCTGGACAAGCAGGGCCGCACGGTCAATGCCGGCGATCTTCCGGCCCAGACCCGCCAGGCCATGGTGCATATCGGCACGATCCTGCGCGATCTCGGCGCCGATTATCACGATGTCTGCAAGGTGACGACGGTCTATCAGGGCCGGTCCAACGCCTCCGACCTGCACGATAATCTCGTCATACGCTCCTATTTCTTTCCCGATCCGGGCCCGGCGACCACGGGCATTCCTCAGCCGGCCCTGGCTTATCCCGACATGGCGATCGAGATCGATATATTCGCCATGAAGGAGATGGAGGGATCCGATGACCTATGAGCTCTACTACTGGCCCATGATCCAGGGTCGCGGCGAATTCGTCCGCCTGGCGCTGGAAGAGGCGGAGGCTGGCTATGTCGATGTCGCGCGCAAGGGTGCCGGCGGCATGTCCGCCATGCTGCGGCTGATGACGAGCAATCGGACCCTGCACCCGCCCTTCGCGCCGCCCTTCCTGAAATCGGGCAAGCTCCTCATTGCCCAGACCGCCAATATTCTGATGTATCTGGGGCCGCGTCACGGGCTGGCGCCGGCGAGCGAGGCGGGCCGGCTCTTCGCCCATCAGCTCCAGCTCACCGTGACCGATCTGGTGCAGGAGGTGCATGACACCCATCACCCCATCTCGACGGAGCTCTATTACGAGGACCAGCGCCGGGCTGCCAAGCAACGCTCGGAGGTCTTCCTGAAGCATCGCGTGCCCAAATTCCTCAGCTATTTCGAACGGGTGCTCGCGCGCAACGCCGCCGGCAAGGGCTTCCTCATCGGCGGACGCCTCACCTATCCCGATCTCTCGATGTTCCAGATCGTGGCGGGGCTGCGCTACGCCTTTCCCCGGGCCATGAAGCGCATCGAGCGCAGCCATCCCCGGCTGGTGGCCCTCCACGACAAGGTTGCGCTGCGCCCGCGGATCGCCGCCTACCTCGCCTCG
>DATHQQ010000070.1:0-2300 GCA_035482595.1 Verrucomicrobiia bacterium | reverse complement strand
TTCGTTGCCAAGGGCATCCGCTGCAACGCCATCTGCCCCGGTACGGTGCAAAGCCCTTCCCTCGACCAGCGGAT
This sequence comes from Verrucomicrobiia bacterium, assembly GCA_035482595.1. Taxonomy (GTDB): domain Bacteria; phylum Pseudomonadota; class Alphaproteobacteria; order Dongiales; family Dongiaceae; genus DASXQK01. The sequence goes on along the minus strand of DATHQQ010000070.1, from coordinate 2,226 downwards.
GGCGGCATTGGGCGGCGACCCCGCCGAGGTGCGCCGCAGCTTCGCCCAGCGCCAGCCCATGGGCCGTATCGCCGAGCCGGAGGAGATTGCTCATCTGGCGGTCTATCTGGCGGCCGACGAATCCAGCTTCACCACCGGCGCCATCCACGTGATCGACGGCGGTTGGACGGGCTGAGGGGAGAATTCCCTCCCGGCACTTCATTTTTCCTCTACCGCAGGCGTCCTTCCCTCTACGGCGCTTCGAAGCGGGCGAGGGTGCCTCGGCAATGGCAAAGGAAGTGAGGCTTTCTGAGGCTATCCCTTGTCTGCGCAGACTAATATACTAGTATCTATCCGCTTCGAGCGAGCCACAGAGACAAGCCCTATGGTCACGATCACTGGCTGCCGCGCCCGCGACATCCGCTTTCCCACCTCGCGCCAGGCGGACGGCTCCGATGCCATGAATCCCGATCCCGATTATTCCGCGGCCTATGTGGTGCTGACCACCGACCAGGCGGGGCTGGAGGGGCACGGCCTCACCTTCACCTTGGGCCGCGGCAACGAGCTCTGCGTCGCGGCGATCGAAGCCCTGGCGCCGCTGGTCGTCGGCCGGCGGCTTTCCGACATTACCGGCGCCATGGGCGCTTTCTGGCGCGAGCTCGTCTCCGCCAGCCAGCTGCGGTGGGTCGGGCCGGAGAAGGGCGTCATCCATCTGGCGACCGCCGCCCTGGTCAATGCGCTCTGGGACCTCTGGGCGAAGCGGGAGGGCAAGCCGGTCTGGCGCCTGGTCGCCGGGATGTCGCCGGAGGAGTTCGTTCGCCTGATCGACTTCCGCTATCTGAGCGATGCCCTGACGCCGGAAGAGGCGCTCGCCATCCTGAAGGCCAATGAGCCCGGCAAGGCGGGCCGGATCGCGGCGCTGGAGGCGCAGGGCTTTCCCGCCTATACGACCTCTGCCGGCTGGCTGGGCTATTCCGACGACAAGCTCCGGCGCCTCTGCCGCGAGGCGGTGGCCGATGGGATGGACTACCTCAAGATCAAGGTCGGCCGTGACCTCGCCGACGACAAGCGGCGCTGTGCCATCCTGCGGGAGGAAATCGGCCCTGACCGCTTCCTGATGATCGATGCCAATCAGATCTGGGATGTGGGGCAGGCGATCGACTGGGTGACCGCGCTGGCGCCCTATCGTCCGCTCTGGATCGAGGAGCCGACGAGCCCCGATGACATACTGGGCCATGCCGCCATCCGCAAGGCGGTGAAGCCGCTGGGCATCGGGGTCGCGACCGGCGAGATGTGCCAGAACCGGGTGATCTTCAAGCAGCTGATGCAGGCCGGCGCCATCGATTTCTGCCAGATCGATTCCTGCCGCCTCGGCGGCGTCAACGAGGTTCTGGCGGTGCTGCTGCTGGCGAAGAAGTTCGGCGTTCCGGTCTGTCCCCATGCCGGCGGCGTGGGCCTGTGCGAATACGTCCAGCACCTCGCGATGATCGACTTCGTTTGCGTGGCCGGCAGCATGGAGGGGCGCGTACTGGAGTATGTCGATCATCTGCACGAACATTTCTTCGATCCCGTGCGGATGCGGGCCGGCCGCTATATGCCGCCGGAAATGCCGGGCTACAGCATCACCATGAAGCCCCGGAGCCTGGACAGGTTCGAATTTCCGGCGGGCGCGGCCTGGGTGGAGTCAGGCTCAGTCTCTCACGCCTGATAGGCCGGTCGGCTCATTGCCTCTTCGGCCCCCCGGGCCTCTCCCCTGTCGCGGGGGCAGGGCAGATAGAGCATGATCGAGGTTCCCTGACCGAGCGCACTCTTCAACTCGACGCAGCCCCGAAACCGTTCGACGAAATGCCTGGTCATGGTCAGCCCCATGCCCGTTCCCCGGCCTGCCGGTTTGGTAGTGTAGAAGGGGTCGAAAGCACGCTCGGCCACCTCGGGGGCCATGCCGCTTCCGGTGTCCGATACCCGGATACCGATATAGCGTCCCCGGCGCAGATTTGCCCGCTCGGCGCCGAGTTCGGCATGATAGGTCTCGATGACCAGCCGGCCGCCGCCGGGCATCGCGTCACGGGCATTGATCGCCAGATTGAGCAGGGCATTCTCGAGCTGCTGCCGGTCGCAGATAGCCGCGGACGCCCCCTCCGTCAGCGCCAGCGCGAATTCGATGCGATCGCCCAGCGTGAACCGCAACAGAGTCTCCATCGAGGCGATCACCTCATTCACGGCGACGGGCTCCAAATCGGGGCGGTG
>DATHQQ010000069.1:0-4169 GCA_035482595.1 Verrucomicrobiia bacterium | reverse complement strand
CGCGCCTGCCGCAGGTGGATTTCGGCCAGTCCTACGGCATGACCGAGCTCTCCCCCATCGCAACCCATCTGACTCCCGCCGACCATCGCCGGGGCGGCCCGCGGCTGCGCTCGGCAGGCCGCGCCGTTGCCGCCGCGGAGGTGGGGATCATGGATGACGCCGACCGCCTGCTGCCGGCCGGCGAGATGGGGGAAGTGGTGGTGCGAGGCCCCATCGTCATGCAGGGCTATTGGCGCCAACCCGAGCTCACGCAACGAACCCTGCGCGACGGTTGGTTGCATAGCGGGGATGTCGGTTATCTCGACGAGGATGGTTATCTCTTCATCGTCGACCGCAAGAAGGACATGGTCGTCTCCGGGGGCGAGAACGTCTACAGCATCGAGGTGGAGGATGCGATCCACCGCCATCCCGCCGTCGCCCAATGCGCCGTCATCGGCATCCCCCATGAGACATGGGGCGAGGCGGTGCATGCGGTCGTGGTGCTGCGGCCCGGCCATTCTCTCGATGCGACGGCGGTGATCGAGCATTGCCGGCTGCATATCGCGGGTTTCAAATGCCCCCGCAGCGTCGAGCTGCGGGGGGATCCGCTGCCGCTCTCGGGCGTCAACAAAGTCAACAAGACCCTGCTCCGCGCACCGCATTGGCAAGGTCGTGAGCGGGGAGTGAACTAACCATCATGCCGCGCCTGGGGGAATTGCGGAGCGGCCAGCGCCGGCTCGCCTTTGCCGAGCTCGATGACCGGGTAAAGCGCGCCGCCGCGGGCCTGTCGGCCCTGGGTGTCGGTCCGGGGGAGGCGGTCGCGTTGCTGCTGCGCAATGATCTCTGCTTCGTCGAGGCGACCCAGGCGGCCCAGCATCTCGGCGCCTTTGCCGTGCCCATCAACTGGCATTTCAAGGCGGAGGAGGTGGCCTATATCCTGCGGGACTGCGGGGCGCGGGTGCTGATCGCCCATGCCGATCTGCTGGCGGCCCTGGGCGAGGCGGTGCCTGCGGGGATGGCTGTCCTGGCCGTGCCGACGTCGCCCGAGATCACGGCGGCCTATGGCATTGCCGGCGAATTCCGTCGGCCGCCCTCCGGAACACAGCTCTGGGAGGAATGGCTCGCGGCACAGAATCCCATCGCCGCGCCGGCACCGCGCCGCGGCGACAGCATGATCTACACCTCCGGCACGACCGGCCGGCCCAAGGGGGTGCGCCGGGCGCCGGCGAGCGCGGCCGAGGCCGCTGCGGGCGATGTCGTCCGGCGCCTGGTCTACAGCTTCCGGCCCGGCATGCGCACGGTCACCTGCTGCCCCCTCTATCACAGCGCGCCCAATCTCTATACTGCGCGCAGCCTCGGCTATGCCGATCTCATCATCCTGCAGCCCCGCTTCGAGCCCGAGGCGTTGCTGCAGGTCATCGCATCCGAGAGGATCACCCATCTCTTTCTGACCCCGACGAATTTCGTACGGCTGCTGAAGCTGCCGGAGGAACGGCGCCGGCGCCATGACGTCTCGAGCCTGGAGGCGGTCATCCATGCCGGGGCGCCATGCCCGCCCGCGGCCAAGCGCGCGATGATCGAGTGGTTCGGGCCTGTCATCAACGAGTTCTACGGCGGCACGGAATCCGGCCCGGTCACCTTCTGCAGCAGCGCGGAATGGCTGACCCGGCCGGGCACCGTGGGCAGGCCCGTGCCGGGCGCTACCATCCGGGCCTATGGCGATGACGGAACGCTGCGGAAGACCGGCGAGCCTGGTGAGCTCTTCATGCGGCTCGCGAGCTATCCGGATTTCACCTATCACGGCCAGCCCGCCGCGCGCCGCGAGATCGAGCGGGACGGCCTCATCACCTGCGGCGATATCGGGTATTTCGACGCCGAGGGTTATCTCTTCATCTGCGACCGCAAGCGCGACATGGTGATCTCCGGCGGCGTGAACATCTATCCGGCGGAGATCGAATCCGTGCTGGTGACCATGCCGGGCCTTCACGATGCCGTCGTCTTCGGGATTCCCGATGAGGAGTTCGGCGAGGCGCTCATGGCCCTGGTGGAACCGATGCCGGGCAGCATCCTGGAGCCCGAGGCGGTGAAGGCTTTCCTGCGCGGCCATCTCGCCGACTATAAGGTGCCGCGCCGGGTGGAGATGCGCGACGCGCTGCCGCGCGAGGACACGGGCAAGATCTTCAAGCGCAAGCTACGGGCGCCTTATTGGACAGCGGCCGGACGGGTGGTCTGACGGCACGGGATGAGGGATTGATGGCGATACCAAAAGCCTTTGCCGGGCATCTGTCCCTGCCGGTCGTCGGCGCGCCGATGTTCATCGTCTCCTCCCCCGCCCTGGTGATCGCTCAATGCCAGGCGGGCATTATCGGCTGCTTCCCCTCCCTCAATGCGCGGCCGGAGGATGAGCTGGCGCGCTGGATCGGCGAGATCCGCGCGGCTCTCGATGCCTATCGGGCCGGGCATCCCAAGGCGCCCGTGGCGCCCTTCGGGGTCAATCTGATCGTGAACCGGGCCAATCAGCGCCTGGCGCATGACACCGAAATCTGCATCCGCGAGAAGGTGCCGCTCATCATCACGAGCCTGCAGGCGCCGGGCGATATCGTCACCGCCGCCCACGGCTATGGCGGGCTGGTCTTCCACGACGTCACCACCTTGCGCCACGCGGAGAAAGCGGCGGAGCATGGGGTCGACGGGCTGATCCTCGTCTGCGCGGGTGCCGGCGGCCATGCCGGCACTCTGAGCCCCTTCGCCTTGCTGGCCGAGGTGCGGCGGTTCTTCTCCGGCACGATCCTTCTGGCCGGGGCCATCGGCAGCGGCCGGGAGGTCCTGGCCGCCCAGGCCATGGGCGCCGACCTTGCCTATATGGGCACGCGCTTCATCGCCACGGCGGAGGCGAATGCGAGCGACGGCTACAAGCAGATGCTGGTGGAGAGTGCGGCGAAGAACGTCGTCTATACGCCGCATTTCACCGGGGTCAGCGGCAATTACCTCGGGCCCAGCATCGAGCGCGCCGGCATCGACCTTGCGACGCTCGCGACGGCGGCGCCCGGCGGCAGCTACCGCGGCTCAGGCGCCAAACCTGCGGCCTGGCGCGACATCTGGAGCGCCGGGCAGGGGGTAGGGTCGATCGTCGATGTGCCCAGCGTGAGCAAGCTGGTGGGGCGCTTGAAGGAAGAATACCGTGCGGCGGCGGCCGAGATCGCCGAGCTTACACGCAACTGCCTGTAACCCTGACGCGAGGGAACATTGGGATGGAAGACCGGGAGATTCGAACGGCTTTGGATCGCCACTGGACCGCCTCCGACGCGAACGACTTCGAGGCGGAGCACGAGATCTACCGAGAGGACGCCGTCCTCGAGTATCCGCAATCGGGCGAGCGCATCCGCGGCCGGCGCAACATTCAGGCGTCTCGCACCGCGCAGCCGAACAAGAAGCGCTTCACGGTGCGGCGAATCCTCGGCGCTTCCGACCTCTGGGTCAGCGAATTCATCCTCACTTACGACGGGCAGCCGTCTTACACGGTGAGCATCATGGAGTTCAAAGACGGGAAGGTGGCCCGCGAGACCCAATACTTCGGCGATCCGTTTGAGCCGGGGCCTTCACGCGCCCGATGGGTCGAACGGATGGCGTGAGACGCCAGGGATAGGGCGACAGGCGGTTGTGCCGTTCAGGCCGAAAGCGCCGCGGCTCCGCTTGCCCCAGCGGGACCGTTCCGCCAAACTGGCTGCCGGCAAAAAATGGAGAAAAATCAATGAACCTGGCGCTGGCGACGCGGCCCCGGCTGATCGAGCCCGGCCTGCCCCGGCTCCAGCCGGGGGTGGAGCGCTATCGCGTCCCGGGCGGCGGGGCGGTGGTGCTGGCGCTCCTTGCCGGCGACCGGCTGGAGATCACCGATGTGGAGGGCCGGCAGCGCGCCGAGCTCGCGGCCTTCACCCCGGCGGGGCGGGAAGATTCCGCCGCCCTCGGCCTCAGCGCCGCCGGCCCGGCGGTGGGGATCAATCGCCTCCTCGCCGGCACCGATGATGCCGCGCGCGCCGTGACGGCCCTGCTGAAGGCCCGCGGCCTGCCGGGGGCGATCGCCAAAGCCGCCGACCTCTTCCAGCATGACTCCCGTCCCGGCGAGACGGTGGCACTGACCGCGGCGCGCGACTGCATCCTCATCATCCACGCGGGCGGCAACCCCATGGGTA
>DATHQQ010000068.1:0-2367 GCA_035482595.1 Verrucomicrobiia bacterium | reverse complement strand
CTCCCAAGACCGCCATGGTGCTGGCCGCCGGGCTCGCCACGCGGCTCCGGCCGCTGAGCCTGGAGCGGCCCAAGGCGCTGATGGAGGTCGCCGGCAAGACCCTGCTCGATCATGCCCTCGACCGGCTGGCGGAGGTCGGCGTCGAGCGGGCGGTGGTGAACACCCACCACCTCGCCGCGCAGATCGAGCGCCATCTCGCGGCCCGCCAGCATCCGACGATCACCATTTCCCACGAGCCCGAGATCCTCGACAGCGGTGGCGGCATCGCCAAGGCCCTGCCGCTGCTGGGGCCCGAGGCCTTCTATGTCATCAATGCCAAGATCGTCTGGCGCGGCGGGCGCGGCGAGGCACTGCGGCGCCTGGCCGAGGTGTGGGACGATGCGCGGATGGATGGGCTTCTGCTGCTGCATCCCACGGTGAGCGCCATCGGCTATGAGGGCGCGGGAGACTTCACCATGGATCAGCTCGGCCGGATCGCCTTCCGCGATCCGCGCGAGGTCGCGCCCTTCGTCTATGCCAGCATCCAGATCCTGCATCCGCGTTTCTTCGCCGATGCGCCGGTTGGGGCCTATTCGCTCCATCCGCTCTGGCGGCGCGCCATCGAGGCCGGACGCCTCTACGGCCTGCGCCATGACGGGGAGTGGTATCACGTCGCCACGCCGGCGGGCCTCGAAGAGGCGCGGGCACGGCTCGCCGGCCCCCGCATCGAGGTTGCGTGAGCCGAGGTGGGTCACATGTGTTCAGCATTCCCGCTGGCGTCGGCTTCGCCGAGGCGCTGGCGGCGCGGCTGCTGACGGAGACCGCTGCCGATCCTCTGGCCTTGTCCGGCTATCGCGTGCTGCTGCCGACGCGCCGCGCTTGTCGGGCGCTGCAGGAGACGTTCCTGCGCCTCGGCGAAGGACGGCCGCTACTGCTGCCGCGGCTCGAGCCTCTGGGCGATATCGATGCCGACGAGCTGATCCTCGCCGGCGGCGATGAAGGCGGGGCCGGCGGTCTCGATTTCGACCTGGCACCCGCCATCGCTCCACTGCGCCGCCAACTTCTGTTGACCCGCGCCATCCTCGCCGCCGGGCATAATTTCGGCAGCCGGCCGCTGGCCATCGACCAGGCGGCCCGGCTGGCCGCCGAGCTGGCCCAGCTGCTCGACCAGATGGCGACGGAGCAGGTGGGCTTCGAAGGCCTTGCCGGGATCGCCGGCGATCACGCCGAGCATTGGCAGCGCACGGTCAATTTCCTGAAAATCCTGTCGGAGATCTGGCCGACCATGCTGACCCTCGAAGGGGCGCTGGATCCCGCCGAGCGGCGCAATCGCCTGCTGGCGGCCGAGGCCGAGCGGCTGGCCCGCCATCCGCCGAAAGCACCTCTCATCGCCGCCGGCTCCACCGGCAGCATTCCCGCGACCGCGGCCCTGCTGGCGGTCATCGCCCGGCTGCCCCACGGGCGGGTGGTCCTGCCTGGCCTGGACCGCGAGGCCGATGAAGCGACCTGGAAGGCCATCGAGGCCGATCCCGTCCATCCCCAGCATGCCATGGCCCTGCTGCTGCAGCGCTTCGGCCTGGCCCCGGCGGAGGTGGCGGAATGGCCCGTCGAGGGCATCGCCTCCCCGCCGGCGAGCCGCCGACGGCTGATCGCCGAGGCGCTGCGCCCGGCGGCGACCACGGGCGCCTGGGGCGATCTCGCCCGCGTGATCGATCCGGCGCGGGCCGAGCTGGCGCTGCGCGGCATCGAGCGCGTGGACTGCCCGACGGCACAGGAGGAGGCCGGGGTGATCGCGCTCCGCCTGCGCCAGGCCCTGGAGCAGCCGGGCAAGCGCGCCGCTTTAGTAACCCCCGACCGCGTCCTGGCGCGCCGGGTCGCCGGCGAGCTCCGGCGCTGGAATATCGAGATCGACGATTCCGCCGGCCGGCCCCTGGCCGCCACGCCGCCTGCCGTCTTCCTGCGTCTCGCCGCCGCTCTCATCGCCGAGCAGGCGGCACCCGCCGCTCTCCTGGCCCTGCTGAAGCATCCTTTGGCGGCCGTGGGGGAATCGCCGGCGGAGTGCCGGCGCCTCGCCCGCCGGCTGGAGCGCGAGCTGCTGCGGGGGCCGCGGCCGCGGCCGGGCCTGACCACCCTCGCCCGCGCCCGCGGTCTGCCGGCGGAGCTGAGGCCCTTCCTCGCCCGGCTCGCCCGCGCGGCGGAAGATCTGACGAAGGCGATGGACCGGACCAGGGCATTGCCGCGCGATCTGCTGGCCGCCCATGTCGCCTTCGCCCAGGATCTCGCCGCCAGCGATGCGGAATCCGGCGAGGCACGGCTCTGGGCCGGGGAGGCCGGCGAAGCGCTCGCGGAATTCCTGGCCGAGCTCAGCGAGGCCCTGGGCGATGTCCC
>DATHQQ010000067.1:0-9647 GCA_035482595.1 Verrucomicrobiia bacterium | reverse complement strand
TGGCTGGTGGTTCCCTGGCTGGTGGTTCCCTGGCTGGTGGTGCCCTGGCTGGTGGTGCCCTGGGTCGTGGCGCCCTGGGTGGTGCCCGCCGTCCCCGTGTTGGTGGAGGTCCCGGAGGGCGCGATGGCCACCGTCGGAGTGGGGGTGCTGCCGCTATCGCCGAGCTCGTCGCGATTGATCACATAATTGAGCAGGAGGGCGGCGACGATGACCGCAATCCCCAAGGCACCCAGTATCGCGAACCGATTCACGGCTCCTCGCAGAATTGCTGGAAAATCAATGACTTTAGTCTAATACCGCAAGGGATGCGGGACAATCAATCGAATCCTGCCTTGATCGCCTTGGCCGCTGGATTGGGGATCGCGGGCAGGCTTTCGAGAAAGACCGCCACGGCCTCGCGGTCCTGGTCAGTCATCTTGCTAGTGCCGTTGGCGATGACCTCGCCCATGGCCGAGCCGGCCGCATCGCCATTGGGCAGCAGGCCGCTGTCGAGAAACATCACCAGCTGGTTGTGACTCCAGCTGCCGATCCCGGTCGCCTTATCGGGGGTGATGTTGGGCACCTTGAGCCGGTCGGGACCATCGGGGTTACCCGAAAAGGCGAGGCCGTTCTCCAGCCCGCCCATGAAGTCCCGAGGCGTATGACATTCCCCGCAATGGGCCACGCCCCGCACGATATAAGCCCCCCGATTCCAGACCGGGCTCCTGGCGGGATCCGCCACATAGGGGCCGGGGGTGAAATTGAGCCAGCGCCAGAAGGTCTGCAGCCAGCGCCAGGAGAAGGGAAACCAGACATCCTGCTCGCGGCTGGGCTGGGCGACCGGCGGCAAAGAGAAGATATAGGCCTTGAGATCGAGCATGTCGGTGTCGGTCATCAAGGTGAAGGAGGGATAGGGAAAGACGGGGAAGAGGTGGGCCCCATCCGCGCGAAACCCTTCGCGCAGCGCGCGAATGAAATCCGCATCCGACCAGTGCCCGATCCCATAAGTGGGATCAGGCGTGATATTGGGGCCATAGAACGTGCCGAAGGGCGTCGCCAGCGCCGGGCCGCCGGCCAGCATCGCGCCCTTGTTCTTCCTGTCGGTATGGCAGTTGGCACAGCCCGCAACGGCGAAGACATAGGCGCCCCGCGTGACCGCCGCCGGATCGGCCGCGGAATCCGCCCGTGCCGCCCCGCCGGCGAAGAGGGCTAGCAGGAACGGTGCCAGAAGGGTCAGCCGCGGCAGCCTGGAGAAGAAGAAAAACAGGATTTTATGCATGGCAGGCAGCCCCATAGCATCGTCCGCCGGCCCAGGGCCAATCAAGCCTATGTGACGCCAGGGGAGAAGGAACCCTTCACAAGCCGCCATCTAACGGGATAAACAACGCCCTCGCTTTTAAAGGCAGGTTCAATGTCCTTCGAAACTTCGCTCTGCGTCTATTGCGGCAGCGCTCTTGGCGTCGACAGCCGCATCGCCGAGGCCGCGCGCGACCTCGGCCGGCTGCTGGCCGCGCGGCATATCCGGCTGATCTATGGCGGGGCCCGCATCGGCCTCATGGGCACCCTCGCCGACGCTGCCCTTGCGGCGGGCGGCGAGGTGGTGGGCATCATACCCGGCCATCTCGACAAGACAGAGCTCGGCCATCGCGGCGCCACCGAGCTGATCGTCGTCGACAGCATGCACGAGCGCAAATACATGATGTTCGAGGAGTCCGATGCCTTCGCCATTCTGCCCGGGGGGCTCGGCACCTTGGACGAGACCTTCGAGATGCTGACCTGGCGCAAGCTCGGCCTGCATGACAAGCCGATCATCCTGGTCGATATCGCCGGCTATTGGCGCCCCCTGCTCGGCCTTATCGATCACGTCATTGTCCAGGGCTTCGCCGCGCCGACCGACCGCGACCTCTACAAGGTCGTCAGCACCGTCGAGGAATTGGTCGCCGCTGTGGAGACGGCCCCCCGCCCCAAGACCGCCGCCCAGCCCGAGCGCCTTTGAAGCATCCGGCCCCGGCCGGTCCATCGGGCTGGCCGGGGCAAGAGACCCTCGGCTATGATCCGCCGCCACGAACCGGAACAAGGGACGTCATGAAGAAGATCAAGGTTGCCAAGCCGATCGTCGAGCTCGACGGCGACGAGATGACGCGCATCATCTGGCACTTCATCAAGGAGAAGCTCGTCCTTCCTTATCTCGATCTCGATCTCCTTTACTACGATCTCTCCATCGAGAACCGCGACAAGACGGAGGACCAGGTCACCATCGACGCCACGAATGCGATCAAGCAGCAGGGCGTCGGGGTGAAATGCGCCACGATCACCCCCGATGAGGCGCGGGTGAAGGAGTTCAACCTCAAGAAGATGTGGAAGTCGCCCAACGGCACCATTCGCAACATTCTCGATGGCACCGTCTTCCGCCAGCCCATCATCTGCCGCAACGTGCCGCGCCTGGTTCCCGGCTGGACGCAGCCGATCGTCATCGGCCGCCACGCCTTCGGCGACCAGTATCGCGCGACCGATATCCTCATTCCCGGCAAGGGCCGCTTCAGCATCCGCTTCGAGCCTGCCGACGGCGGGCCGGCGATCGAGCAGGTGGTCTTCGACTTTCCCGGCAGCGGCGTTGCGCTCGCCATGTACAATCTCGACGAGTCCATCCGCGGCTTCGCGCATGCCTGCCTCAACTATGGCCTCAGCCTGGGGTGGCCGGTCTATCTCTCGACCAAGAATACGATCCTCAAGACCTATGACGGCCGCTTCAAGGACATTTTCCAGGAGGTCTTCGACGCCGAGTTCGCCGCGGCCTTCAAGGAGATGAAGATCACCTACGAGCATCGCCTGATTGACGACATGGTGGCGGCAGCCCTCAAATGGAGCGGCGGCTTCGTCTGGGCCTGCAAGAACTACGACGGCGACGTCCAGTCCGACACCGTGGCCCAGGGCTTCGGCTCGCTTGGCCTCATGACCTCGGTCCTGCTTTCCCCCGACGGGCGCACGGTCGAGGCCGAGGCGGCCCATGGCACGGTGACCCGCCATTACCGCGAGCATCAGAAGGGCAAGGAGACCTCGACCAACCCCATCGCCTCCATCTATGCCTGGACGCGCGGTCTCTGGTACCGGGGTAAGTTCGACGGCACGCCCGAGGTCCAGCGCTTCGCCGAGGCGCTGGAGCGGGTTTGCGTCGCGACGGTGGAATCGGGCTCCATGACCAAGGATCTGGCCCTGCTGATCAGCCCGCAGCAGACCTGGATGACCACGACCCAATTCCTCGACAAGCTCGACAGCAATCTTCAGAAGGCAATGGAGTAGCATCGTGATGAAAAGAACCATCGCCGCCGCCGTCTTCGCCGCCAGCCTCGCCGGCAGCGGGGGCGCCCAGGCCGCCGATCTCGAGAACACCCTCTATATGGACCTGACCTATGGCCGGGTGGTCATCGAGCTTCGCCCCGATCTGGCCCCCAAGACCGTCGCCCGGATGAAGGAGCTGACGCGCCAGCATTTCTTCGACGGCATCGTCTTCCACCGCGTGATCAGCGGATTCATGGCCCAGACCGGCGATCCGACCGGCACGGGCTACGGCGGCTCGGGCAAGCCCCTGCCGGCGGAATTCTCCGATGCCCATCACGTGCGCGGCACGGTCTCCATGGCACGCGCCCAGGACCCGAACAGCGCCGACAGCCAGTTCTTCATCTGCTTCACCGCCGTGCCCCAGCTCGACGGCCAGTACACCATCTGGGGCCAGGTGGTCTCGGGCATGGAATTCGTGGAGCGGATCAAGCGCGGCGACGGCGATCCGAACGGCATCGTCACCCCGCCTCAGGACAAGATCGTCAAGATGCAGGTCGCGGCGGACGTGAAGCCCTAACGGGCGCCGCCGCCTCGGTGCGGGCGCCACGCGATGCGTTTCTCTCGAGTGGCACCGCCCGAGGCTGACGGACCAGGATCCCATCCCGCCCGGGCGCGGGCGGTAGCGGCGTCGGCGGTGGCGACCGGGCTGATCTGCCTGGTCATTGCTTTCGTCAGCTTGCAGGCCGCCTACCCCTCCGCGGTCGAAGCCGCCCGGTTCATCGGCTATGTCCTGGCCTTCAATGTCCTGCCCGGACTGGTCGTCGCGAGGCTGATGTTCCCCCGCCTGAGAGGGGCGAGCACGCATTTCGTCTACGCCTTGGCCCTCGGCGTGGTGACCAACGCCCTGGTCGTTACCCTGCTTTGGATCATGGGTCGCTTGGCGCTGCTGAATCTGATGCCCTTCGTCGCGGCGGCAGCGCTTCTGGCGGGCTATCGCCGTCTCGCCCTGATGGAGGCCATCTCCGGATGGCGCGTCTGGCGCAGCGATCTTCGGGCCATCGCGGGAACCGTCTTCATCTGCGTGACGGCCCTTCTCAACATGGCGTTCTTTCACAGCCTTTCGCCGGCTGACCCGTTCTTCGATCGCAGCTGGTTCCATTTCGGGTTCGAGGCTTCGATCGTGCGCGCGCTCGAGTCCGGCTGGCCGCCGCGCCACCTGATGATTCCCGATGTCCCCTTATCCTACAACTACGGGGTCCATCTCTGGATTCTCGGCGCCAACCGAATCGGCGGGCTGCCCCTGGATGTGCTGGCTGCGCGTTTCGGGCCGGTATTTTTCGGCGGCAGCGCTGCGGCGATGATGCTGGCCTTCGGCCGCCGGCTGTTGGACTTATCCTGGTGGGTGGCGCCTCTGCCGGTCGTCTGCGTCTTCTGGATCGTCGCCACCCCCGATGTGATCGCCTGGGTCTTCGGCAATTTCATGCCGCTGGTCGCGAATCTGATCATGTCGCCGTTTCTCGCATTCCTGATTTTTTTCATCACCATCGCCTTCGTGGTGGAGAATCGCCCGGCATCCCCGGCCGGTTTCCTCACCCGCGGCGCCGTGCTTCTGGTCCTGTCCTTCCTGGCGACCGGGGCGCGCGGCACTTGCCCGCCCATCCTGATTTGCGCGCTGCTGCTGCGGCTGCTGGTCGTGTGGCGGCGGCAACGCGCCTTCCCTCGCGATCATGTCGCAGATCTGATCGCACTCGTGCTCGGCTTTGTGGCCGGTCTCTGGTTCTTCTTCACCCTGGGATCCGGGTTCACGGGCACCGGCTTCATAACCTTCATCGGCCAGCCCTTCACCCTTCTCGCCAGCCGGACTCTGTTCACCCTGCCGCAGATATTGATGCGCCACGGCATGGCGGCGATCCCGGCTGGCATGATCGCCTTCGCCGTGATCGCCCTCTTCCAGGCCGGATTCCTTCTGCCGACGCTGCCGCGCCAGCTCGCGGCGATGCGCCGGCAGGCAAGCGAAAGCGAGGTCCTGCTCCTGGGGAGCGCCATCGCGGGAATCGCCGCGGTCTTCATGACGGTGGCGCCCGGCTTCAGCCATTTCTCCTTCCTGCATTTCTCGAGCATCGGGCTCTCGCTGCTGGGCGGCCGCGGGCTCCAGCTGATGACCTCCGACCGGGAAGCCCATACGCCCTGGATCCGGTACGCCGATCTGCTGGCCATGCTGGCCCTCGTCCTGCTGGCTTGCCTTCAATTGTCTCAACTGCCGAGAAAGACGATTGCCCAGCTCGGCGGCGATCTGTCCGCATCGATGCAGGGCTTGCCCGACTTCGCGCTACGGCCAGCACCGCGGCTTGTGACCTGCGCCAGGGACCAGGACGGCGATCTCCTCGCGAACGCCGGGCGCTTGGCGCACGATCCGGTCGTGATCCTGCTCGTCAGCGACTATTGTGCGCCCGCTTGGTGGGTGATGCGCTCGCCGCTTCAGGTCATCGACGACTTTTTCGTGACCAACCTCACCGGCTCCGCAAATCCGCCGCTGCAGCGGATCCTGTCGGCCCGGGCAGAGCATATGCACGCCGCTATGGCTCTGGCCGGCCAGGGCAGTCTGCCCATCGCCGATCTCATCGCCCTCGCCGGAACCGTGGATGAGGGCCGCCCCGTGTTCCTAGTCGCCGACCGAAAGCTCTCGCCGAAGGGAGATCCCCGTTTCCAGGCGATTGCCGGCAACGACAGGCTCATACTGTGGCGCCTGGAAGCACCCGGCCAAAGAACCGTGCTCTCCACGACGAACTGAGGGTCGCCGATCCGCGTCCGAACCGTCAGGAGGTCGGCGTGGGGGGCGGCGGCTCTCTATCGCCGCTCAGCCGGCTGTCGGCGATGCGGCCGATCTTCTCGCGCAAATCCGGATATTGCTCGATCAGCTGGCGGAAATCGCCCGCCTCCAAGGTCAGGAGCTGGACTTCCGTCACCGCCGACACCGTGGCGGTGCGCAAGCCGTCTTTCAGCAGGGCGATCTCGCCGAAGAACTGGCCGCTGCGCAGATGCACCGGGGTCGGCTGGACATCGACCTCCACCTCCCCCGACATGATGAAGAACATCGCCGTCGCAGGCTCACCGCGGCGCACGATGGCGTAATGCGCCGGGGCGATCTGGGGCTTCAGGAGCCGGGCGATGGCGGCGATGCCCGTGGCGTCGAGCCCGGCGAAGAGCGGCACCCGGGCCACCGTGTTCCAGGTGACGACGAAATCGCGCCGGCGGATCTCGGCGGCGAAGCCAGTGGCGAGGATGCCGGCCGGGACGGCGAACATGGCGATGCCGAGCAGCATGGTGCAGCCGGCGAAGATGCGCCCGCCCAAGGTGATGGGAGTAATGTCGCCATAGCCCACCGAGGCGATGGTGACGATGGACCACCACATGCTGGCCGGAATGCTGGAGAAAAGCTGGGGCTGGGCGTCGTGCTCGAGCAGGTACATGACGGAAGAGGTCAGCACGAGCAGCACCAGCATCACGGTCAGGGCGGCCATCAGCGAGCGGCCCTCGTTGCGCATGACGGTCGTGACCAGGGTCAGCGCCGGGGCATAGCGGGCGATCTTGACGACGGCCAGGACCGCCGCCAGCCGGGCACCGCCCGGCTCGACGAGGCCGAGCCCATGGGCGAGCTGAGGCAGGACGACCAACCCGTCGATCAGCCCCAGGGGCGACAGCGCGTAGTCGAGGGTCACCTTCAGCGGGTGGGTTTCGGCATCCGGATCCCGGCCGGAGGCGCTGAGCAGGCGCGCCAGATATTCGAGGGTGAAGATGGCGAAGCAGAGGATGGAGATTTGCCCCATCAGGCGCATGGTCGCCGGCGACAGGCCCGGGATCGTCGTCCAGATCGCCGCGGTGAGGCTGCCAGCGATGGTGAGAACCAGAACAGCCTTCACCAGCCGCGCCGGGAGCGGGCGAAGCTCCGTCGGGTTCAGAACGGCGTAAACGGCGGCCCGCAGCCCGGCCGACATGTCTCCCCTCCCCCGCTACCCCCGCGTCAGGCCGCTTCGCCGGCCGCGCGTACCGCCTGCTCGATGGCGGTCAGCGCCGCCTGGGCGCGGCTGCCATCGGGCCCACCCGATTGTGCCATATCGGGCCGTCCGCCGCCGCCTTTGCCCCCGAGGCTCTCGCTGCCGAGCCGGGCGAGCTCGACGGCGTTGAAGCGCCCCGTCAGGTCGGCCGTCACGGCGACGACGAGGGAGGCGCGCTCCTCGCTCCGGGCGACCAGCGCCACGATGCCCGAGCCGATCCGCTGCTTCAGCGCATCGGCCATGCCCTTCAGCTCCTTGGCGGGCACATCCTCCAGCAGGCGGGCGGCGAGCTTGACGCCGGCCACATCTTTCACGGAATCGTCCTCACGCCCGCCGCCGGTCGCCAGGCGCTTGCGCGCCTCCGTCAGCTCGCGCTCCAGGCGCTTGCGCTCCTCCAGGAGCCCGGCGACCCGCTGTGGCAGCTCGACGGGCTGCACCCTCAGCGCCGCAGCAGCCTCGCCGATCAGCCGATCCTGCTGGGCGACAAAGGCATCGGCGGCCGCGCCGGTCAGCGCCTCGATCCGGCGCACGCCGGCGGCGACGGCCCCGTCGCTCACGATCTTGAAATGGCCGATATCGCCGGTGCGCCTTACATGGGTGCCGCCGCAAAGCTCGGTCGAGAAATGGGTGCCATCTTCCTCGCCGCCCATGGATACGACGCGGACCTCCTCGCCGTATTTCTCGCCGAAGAGGGCGAGCGCGCCCTGCTCCACCGCCGCATCCGGGGTCATCAGCCGGGTGGCGACCTCGGCATTGCCGCGAATGCGGCGATTGACGTCCTCCGCTACCACGGCGAGATCCTCGCTCGTGGGCGGCACCGGCTGGCTGTAGTCGAAGCGCAGGCGGTCGGGCGCCACGAGCGAGCCCTTCTGGGTCACATGGGCGCCGAGCCGCCGGCGCAGGGCCTCATGCAGCAGATGGGTCGCAGAGTGATTGGCGCGCAGCCTGGACCGGCGCTCGCCGTCGACCCGCATCTCCACCGCATCGCCCAGTGCGACCCGGCCCGTCCGGACCCGGCCGTAATGCACGAACATGTCGCCCAGCTTCTTCTGGGTATCGTCGATGACGACCTCGAGCCCATGGGCGCTGATGAAGACGCCGCTGTCGCCCATCTGCCCGCCGGATTCCCCGTAGAAGGGAGTCTGGTTGGCGACGAGGGCGACTTCATCCCCGGCCCCGGCATGGTCGACGGACACGCCGTCCTTGACCAGGCCCAGGATCTGGCCTTCGGCGACCTCGGTGGCATAGCCCAGGAAATCCGTGGCGCCGATCTTCTCGCGCAGATCGAACCAGACCTGCTCCGTCGCCGCCTCGCCCGAGCCGGCCCAGGCCTTGCGCGCCGCGGCGCGCTGGCGCGCCATGGCAGTGTCGAAACCGGCACTGTCGAGCTTGCGGCCCTGGCCGCGCAGGATGTCCTGGGTGAGGTCGACGGGGAAACCGTAGGTGTCGTAGAGCTTGAAGGCGACCTCGCCGGGAAGCTCCTGGCCGCTGCCGAGCCGCGCCAGTTCCTCGTCCAGCAGTTTGAGCCCGCGCTCCAGCGTCTGGCGGAAGCGCGTCTCCTCCAGGCGCAGAGTCTCCTTGATGATCGCCTCGGCGCGGATCAGCTCGGGATAGGCGGAGCCCATCTCGGCGACCAGAGCCGGCACCAGCCGCCACATGAGGGGATCCTTGGCCCCCAGGCGCTGGGCATGGCGCATGGCCCGGCGCATGATCCGGCGCAGCACATAGCCGCGGCCCTCATTGGAGGGCAGGACGCCGTCGGCCACCAGGAAGCTGGACGCGCGCAAATGATCGGCGATCACGCGATGCGACACCGCCTCCGGACCGTCAGGGTGGGTCCCCGTCGCCTCGGCGGAGGCCAGGATCAGGGCCCGCATCAGGTCGATGTCATAATTGTCGTGCTTGCCCTGCAGCACAGCGGCCAGGCGCTCCAGCCCCATGCCGGTGTCGATGGAGGGCCGGGGCAATGCGACGCGCTTCTCCTTGGTCAGCTGCTCGAACTGCATGAAGACCAGGTTCCAGATCTCGATGAAGCGGTCGCCATCGGCATCCGGGCTGCCCGGCGGGCCGCCCGGAATCTTGTCGCCATGGTCGTAGAAGATTTCAGAGCAGGGGCCGCAGGGGCCGGTATCGCCCATGGCCCAGAAGTTGTCGCTGGTGGCGATGCGGATGATCTTTTGCTCCGGCAATCCTGCGATGCGGTGCCAGAGATTGAAGGCGTCGTCGTCCTCGGCATAGACGGTGACCAGGAGACGATCCTTCGGCAGGCCGAGCTCGCGGGTGACCAGGTTCCAGGCCAGCTCGATCGCATGCTCCTTGAAATAGTCGCCAAAG
>DATHQQ010000066.1:0-2896 GCA_035482595.1 Verrucomicrobiia bacterium | reverse complement strand
GCAAGCTAGCGGATATCGCGCTCGGCGAGCGGGACCTTGCGGCCTATCTCGTCTCCCACAGCTATTTCGGGGCGATCTGCGGGCGCTACGGCAATCGCATCGGCCGCGGCCGCTTCGTCCTCGACGGGAAGGCCCATCAGGTGAGCTGCAACGAGGGCCGCAATCATTTGCATGGCGGCCTTCGGGGTTTCGACAAGCATCTCTGGACGGGACGTCCCGCGGCGGACGGCCGCTCCGTCACCTTCAGCTATCGCTCGGCAGATGGCGAGGAGGGCTTTCCCGGCAATCTCGATGCCACGGTCGCCTACGGCCTGGACGAAGAGGACCGCCTGATCCTGGAGATCGAAGCCGGGACTGATCGGCCGACGGTCTGCAATCTCGTCAATCATAGCTATTGGAATATGGCCGGCCATGGTGCCGGCGAGGTTCTCGATCATGAGCTTACCCTCGATGCGGATTTCTATACCCCCGTCGATGCCGAGCTCATCCCCACCGGCGAGATCCGGAAGGTCGAGGGCACGCCGATGGATTTCCGTCAGGCCAAGCCCATTGGCCGCGACATCGCCCGGGTCGAGGGCATCGTCGGCTATGACCACAGTTTCGTGCTGCGTGGCGCCGCCGGCGAGCTGAAGCGCGCCGCCCGCCTGTTCCATCCGGCTTCCGGCCGCGGCCTCGAGCTCCATACCACCGAGCCTGCCGTCCAGCTCTATACCTCGGCCCATTTCGACGGCCGGACGATGGGCAAGGGCGGACATGCCTATCCGCGCTTCGGCGGGGTGGCGCTGGAGACCCAGCATTTCCCCGATGCGCCCAACCAGGGGCATTTCCCCTCGACCCGCCTCGATCCGGGTCAGCGCTATCGCCACCGCATGGAATTCCGCTTCTTCATGGAGAAATGAGACGCATGACCACCGCTCCCGCGACAACGGCCCCCATCGCCCCTTGGGACATCGGCCTCTTCGGCACGCGAACATCCGGGGGCAAGCCCTATGTCGTCGCCGTGGTGGGTGCGGCCAGCGGCATCGGCCGCGCGGCCGCGCGCTTCCTCGCCGAGATCGGCTGCACCGTGGCGGCCCTCGATCCGGCGCTGGACGGGCTAAAGAGCCTCGCCGCCGAAAAGCCCGAGATCCGCATCTACAATCTGGATGCGCTGAACGGGCGCTCGATCAACGAGAGCTTCGCCGCCGTGACGCGCGATCTGGGCGCCATCGATGCGCTGGTCAATTGCGCCGGCATCACGGGCAAGACCAACATCCCCGCCCATGAGGTGCCGCTGGAGGATTTCGATCGCGTCCTGGCCCTCAATCTCCGCGCGGCGATGATGCTGTCGCAGGCCGTTCTGCCGGGGATGCTCAAGCGCGGCTATGGCCGGCTCCTCCATGTCGCCTCCATCGCCGGCAAGGAAGGCAATGCGGGCATGGCCTCCTACTCCACCTCCAAGGCGGGGTTGATCGGGCTGGTGAAGAGCATGGGCAAGGATTATGCCGAGTCCGGCGTCACGGTGAACGCCCTGGCGCCCGCCGTCATCCGCACCCCCCTGGTCGAGGCCCTGCCTCAGGCGACCGTGGACTACATGACGGCGAAGATCCCCATGCGCCGCTGCGGCGAGCTGGCGGAGGCGGCGGCCTGCATCGCCTGGATCGTCTCGCCGGCCTGCGGCTTCACCACCGGCTTCACCTTTGATCTCAGCGGCGGCCGGGCGACCTATTGAACCTCGCGCGAGGAATCGAATGACGGGGAGCCTGGCGGGAAAGCGCGCGCTGATCTATGGCGGGGCGACCGGCATCGGCTTCGGCTGCGCCGAGGCTCTGGCGCGTGAAGGGGCACAGGTCTTTCTATCGGGCCGCCGGGAGGACCGGCTGCGCGAGGCGACCGGCAAGCTCGCCGCCCTCGGCTCCGCCGGCCATGCCGCGGGGGACGCGACCCGGGAAGCGGATGTGGCAGGGGTAACCGCGGCCGCCGCCGAGGCCATGGGCGGGCTCGACACCCTCGTCATCAGCGCCGGGATCGGTGGCGTGGCCTCGATCGAGAACGAAACGCTCGAGGAGTTCCGGCGTATCACCGAGGGAAATCTCTTGCCGCATTTTCTCGCCAGCCGCGCCGCGGTCCCGCATCTGCGGGCGAGCGGCGGCGGGGCCATCATCGCCATCGCCTCGGTCCTAGGTCTCGTCGGCACCCGCCGGCGCCTCGCCTATTGTGCCGCCAAGGCGGGCGTCATCGGCATGGTCCGCGCGATGGCCCTCGACCTCGCCGATCAGAAGATCCGCGTCAATGCGATCTGTCCCGGCTTCGTCGAGACGGAACTGACGGAGGCGGTGATCGCCCAGGAGGCCGATCCTGCCGCCGTGCTAGCCGCCCGCAAGCGCGGCAATCCCCTGGGGCGCAGCGGTCAGCCGTCGGAGATCGGCGCGATGGCGGTCTATCTCGCCTCGGACGCTGCCGCCTGGACGACGGGGCAAGCTTTCGCCGTCGACGGCGGCTTCACGGCCCGCTGAGGGCGGCTACTTCCACACCTCGCGGGCGACCCGCAGAAAATTCCCGCCCAGCAGCTTGCGGATATCGGCTTCGGGCCAGCCGCGCTGCAGCAGCATGTCGGTGATCTCAGGCAGCTGGCGCGGCTCGGCGAGGCGCGCAGGCCCACCCTGGCCATAGCCCTCGCTGGCGGGCCAATAGGCCGGGTTTGCATCGAGCAGCCCGTCGAGGGATTCCGGCGTGTAGTCGAGACCGATGCCCACATGATCGGTGCCGACCATATCGGCGACATAGCAGATGCAATCGACCATGGATTTGGTCGAGGCTTGGCGGTCGGCGAGGAACAGACCGATGCCATTGATGCCGATCACCCCGCCGGTGCGCGCGCAGGCCCGGATCTGCTCGTCGACGATATTGCGGCCGT
>DATHQQ010000065.1:0-3331 GCA_035482595.1 Verrucomicrobiia bacterium | reverse complement strand
GTCTTCGCCATCGACAACCGGGACACGCTGACGGTGAGCTTCTGGCCGCTCCCCTGGATGGCCGCCATGCCGGCTTTCCTCGCCTTGTTCCTCGCCCTGCTGATCGGCTTCTTCGCCGGTGCAGCGGCCATCTGGCTCTCGGGCGCCAAGGCCCGGCGCCGCGCCCGGGATCTGGCCGATACCGCCCGCGCCCAGGGCCATCAGATCGCCGAGCATGAGCGCCGCCAGGCCGAGGCCCGGGCGGCCCAGGGTGCGACAACGACCTCCCTGCCGCCGCCGCGGAGCTGAGCCCCGGCCGGTATCGCGCCTCTCGCCCCCTTCTGCTATAGAGCCGGCCATGCCCGCCCGGATCCTGCTCGCCCTCGACACGCCCGATGTCGCGACCGCCGTCGCCCAGACCCGCGCCGTGGGTGCGGCCGTGGACGGCGTCAAGCTCGGCCTCGAATTCTTCATCGCCAACGGCCCGGCGGGGGTCCGCGAGGTTCAGGGCGAGGGCCGGCCGCTGTTCCTCGACCTCAAGTTCCACGACATCCCGAACACCGTGGCGGGTGCCGTCCGCAGCGCGCTGGCCTTGAAGCCGATGCTGCTGACCGTCCATGCCGGCGGCGGGCCAGAGATGCTGCGCCGGGCGGCGGAGGCGGCCCGGGAGGCCGGCGAAGGTCGCCCGCTGGTGATCGGGGTCACGGTGATGACGAGCCTCGGCGATGATGACCTGGCCGCCGTGGGCCAGCAGGGCCCGGCCCTGGATCAGGTGCGCCGGCTCGCGGCCCTCGCCCAGAAGCAAGGCTGCGACGGGGTGGTCTGCTCGGCGCGGGAGATATCGGCCCTGAAGCGCGATTGCGGCGCCGATTTCAAGCTGGTGGTGCCCGGCATCCGCCCGGCAGGTTCGCAGGTCGGCGACCAGAAGCGAATCATGACCCCGGGCGAGGCCTCGGCGCTGGGCGCCGATTTCCTCGTCATCGGCCGGCCGATCACCGGGGCGGCCGACAGCGCCGCCGCCGCGCGGCGGATCCGGCAGGAGATCCACCCGGAAGCCGCCGCGCAATGAGCGGTCGCATCCTGATCGGGGAGACCATCGTCACCGCCGCGCGCCTGGTGAGCGATCGGCGCGGCGAGCTCTTCCGCGTCGGGCTCGTGCTGATCCTCGGCATCTTCGCCATCGGCGTCTTCGCTCTCAACTATGTGCTGCCGCTGCTGCAAGTACAGGTGCCCCAGGTCGGCGGGGCGGCGGCTGGCCAGCCGATGCTCGATCCCCGCTTCTTCCCGGCCGTGCTCTTCATGCTGGTGGTGGAGTTCCTGCTCATCGCGGTCTTCGCGGTGGGCTGGCATCGCCTGATCCTGCTGGGCAGGCAGGCCAGCAGCGGACTCGGCGTCGCCTTCGGCCGGCGCGAGATCGCCTTTCTCGGGCGTCTGTGGCTTTGCTTCATCGGCATGCTGCTGGTCTCCATCGCCTTCTCGGTTTTGGAATATCTGCTGGCGGGGATGCTGGGTGCCGACCCCAATGGCTTCGTGCTCATCGCCATGGCCGGCTATTCGCTGATTGCGATCTATGTAATCGGGCGCATCGGTCCCAGCTTCGCCGCCCTCTCTGTCGACCAGCCGCTCGGTCTTGGCGCCGCCTGGCAGACGACTCGCGGCGAGGGCTCGCGCATCTTCGTCATCTATCTTCTGGTCAGCCTCGGCTGGTTCGCCGTGGCCTTCCTCTTCAGCAGCATCGCCCAGATCCTCGGTCTCGGCGAGGCGGCGCCCTATGCCCTGCTGTTCATCAATGCCGTGCTCTCCGCCGGCTTTCTGGCACTGCTGGTGACCATCAATTCCATCTTGTTCCGCCAGCTCTCGGGCTGGCGCCCAACCGGCAGCCTTTTGGCGAGCGTCTGATGGCAGTCGAGGTCAAGATCTGCGGGCTGAACAGCGCCGATGGCGTGGCCGCGGCGGTGGAGAACGGCGCCCGCCATCTGGGCTTCAACTTCTACCCGCCAAGCCCGCGGGCGATCGACGGCGCGCGGGCGGCCGAGCTCGCCCGCGGCGTGCCCGCCGGCATCACCAAGGTCGGCCTCTTCGTCGATGCCGGCGACGAGACCATTGCCGAGGTGCTGGCCCTAGTCCCGCTCGACATGCTGCAGCTCCATGGCGACGAGACCCCGCGCCGGGTCAAGTATATCCGCCGGCGCTTCGGCCTGCCGGTCATGAAGGTGGTCAAGCTCGCCTCGGCCACGGATGTCGCCGCCGCCGATGCCTATCTGTCGGCCGCCGACCGGCTGCTCTTCGACACCAAGCCGCCGCCGGAGATGAAAGGCGCGCTGCCGGGGGGCAATGCCATCAGTTTCGACTGGTCGCTGATCGCCGGGCGCGGCTGGTCGCTGCCCTGGATGCTGTCCGGCGGGCTCAATGCCGGCAATCTCGCCGCGGCGGTCGCGGCCACCCATGCCACTTCCGTGGACGTCGCCTCTGGCGTCGAGGAATCGCCAGGCCGCAAGAGCCCCGCGAAGATCGCGGCCTTCCTGCGGTTGGCGGCGTCGCTGTAGGAGGAGTTGAACCACAGAGGCATAGAGACATAGAGGAGAAAGGCCGAGGTTCGAGGCGAAGAGCTTCGATCGGGTCCTCAATTCATCCCCTCTGTGCCTCTGTGTCTCTGTGGTAGATCTTCCTGTGTTGCACCTGGAACCCGCCTTTGACGTTTCGCAGGGCTTGTGGTTGATTGCCGGGCTCCCGGCCTGAGGACGGCGACGTGAACAAACTCAACAGCTATCGAACCGGACCCGACGAGCGCGGGCGCTTCGGCCTCTTCGGCGGGCGCTTCGTCGCCGAGACGCTGATGCCCCTCGTGCTCGAGCTCGAGGCGGCCTATGGCAAGGCCAAGACGGATCCCGCTTTCGCCCGGGAGCTCGACTATTACCTGGAGCATTACGTCGGCCGGCCGAGCCCGCTGTTCTTCGCCGAGCGGCTGACCAAGCATTTCGGCGGCGCCAAGATCTATCTGAAGCGCGACGAGCTGAATCACACCGGCGCCCATAAGATCAACAACTGCATGGGCCAGATCCTGCTGGCCCGGCGCATGGGCAAGACCCGCATCATCGCCGAGACAGGCGCCGGCCAGCATGGCGTGGCCACCGCCACCGTCTGCGCCCGCTTCGGCCTGCCTTGCGTCGTCTACATGGGCGCGGTGGATGTCGAGCGGCAGAAGCCGAACGTCTTCCGCATGAACCTGCTGGGCGCCGAAGTCCGCCCCGTCACCAGCGGCACCGGCACGCTGAAGGACGCCATGAACGAGGCGATGCGCGATTGGGTCACCAACGTGCACGACACCTACTATCTGATCGGCACCGCGGCC
>DATHQQ010000064.1:0-2299 GCA_035482595.1 Verrucomicrobiia bacterium | reverse complement strand
CATGGCGAGCCCGATGCCGCCCTTGGCCTTCTCCTCATGATAGAGCTGGTAGCGTTCCTGGGGCTTGCCGTCCTTGCCATAGGCCGGCGCATGGCTCGAGCCCATGATCCGGTTGCGGAATGTGACATGCTTGATGGTGAGCGGCTTCAGCAGCGCGTCGTAAGTGCCCATGCGGGCGGAATCCTCTCCAGGAGTGCAGCGGGCGCGATTATGCCGCCGCGCTCAGGGAGGGGAAAGGCCGCGTGGGCCGATCGCTCAGGAACCGCCCAGGGAGTTCCAGAAATCGATGTTCACATGGGTCGAGAGGATGTCGTGGCTGCCTTCCAGGCAGCTGCGCATGCTGTCGACCTGATGGGTGACATCGGTCTTGGCGACGCAGTTCCGGTGGATGGTCTCGGCGAGGCTGGCGCCCTCCAGGGCGATGGGCGCGCCCTGATACTGGGCGAGGGCCTGGCCGATGAGATGGCCATCGGTATCGTCCCGCCCGCGGGCGTCCGGCGGCAGCTCGTTGATCATCGCATTGGTGAGCCGGATGGCATCGGCATCGCGGCCCGGCTTGTCGTAGAAGGTCTCCGCCTTTTGCCGGTTGGCGCCGGTGGCGAGCGCGACCTCGTCCTCGCCTTGCGGATTGCGATCGTCCCCCGCCGTCGCGGGCAGCAGGGCGGCATCCTGGCCGACCTCGATCGCCACCGAGGCGACATCCAGCCCGGCCAGGGCCTCCGGCTTCAGCCGGGCGGTGATGGAGACGAAGCCGCGGTCGTCGATGAAGGAGAGACTGCGCGCGCCGTCGAGGCGGGTCTGCCGCCCGTCATGTCCGGTGACCAGGAGGGTGACCCGCGTGCCGGGTGCCACTTCATAGACCGTGCCGGGACGGGGGTCGGCGCGCTGCTGCTGCAGGCAAAATGCTGAGAGATCGGCCCGGCAGCCCGCGGCATCGCAGCGCATCGGCGTCGGCCGCAGGCTGGCCGTGAGGCCCAGGGCTTGGGGCGCGGCCTGAGCCGCGGCGCCCGCCAGGAGAATACTCGCTGCCAAGGAAAAAGATACTGCAAACCCAAGAGATTGTCGCATAGCGCTCATCCTTTCCATCAGCTACCGCCGGCCGCCTGATCCCAGAACCGGCGGTTGAGATTGGTCATCAGCTCGGCCTGGCGCATCTCCAGGCAGACGCCGCCGGCAAAGCCGGTGCCCGCCGAGCCTTCGCATTCGGCGATGATATGGGCCGTGGCGTCGATGCTGCCGGGAGCGATGCCGCTTTGCCTGGCGCTGGCCGCCACCTCGCCCCAGAGACCGGCAAGGGTGACGGCGGAGGGCTGGCTGCGGTCCGGCAGACGGTTGATCACCAGCTCGACGAGCCGGGCCGTATCCGCCGTCTCGCCCGGACGATCGAAGGTCTGGGCCGCGATCTGGCGCAGCGGCCCGGCGGCGGTGGCGACCTCGTCGGCGCTTTGCGGATGGGGATCGCCGGCATAGGCCAGCGGCAGGACCGTGGTCTTGGGCCCGACCTCCACCGCGGCGGCGGTGGCGCCCAGGGCCTTCAGCCGGGTGTCCGGCAGGCTGACCCTGAGGGCAGTGAAGCCGGAGCGGGACCGGATAGTCAGGAGATTCTCGGCCGCCAGCCGCAGGGTCCGCCCGTCGCCCAGGCTGGCGATGATGGTGAGCCGACCCCCCGGCACCACCCGGTACTCGCTGCCGCTATTGGGGGCGTAGCGGGCCTCCTGCAGACAGAAGCTCGCCAGATAGGCGCTGCAATAGCCGTCGGCGCAATGCAGCGGCGTGGGCAGGCCGTTGCTGGCGACGATGCCGAGGATCTGCGGCGCCGCCTGGACGGCCGCACCGGTGCCGGCCAGCAAGGGCAGAGCGAGAAGCGAGGCGCGGAAATGCCGGGTCCACATGATGCTAGCTCCCTCCGCTGCGATCCCAGAAACTGCGATTGGTGACGGCCATCAGATCGGCATGGCGCAGCTCCATGCAGCCCTTCAGGCTGTAGCTCGATTTCGAGGCGACGGAGATCTCGCAGGCGTTGTACATGCTGCGCGCCTCGGCGATGCCCTCGGGGCTGAGGGATTGCGCGCTCGATCCGGCGAGGAGACGGGTCCAGACCGCCTCGCGCCCCGCCGCCGTCTGCGGCTCATCGGCGGGCAAGGTATTGATGACCAGGCTGGCGAGCCGCGCGGCATCGGCGGTCCCGTTGCGGTCTTCGAAGGCAGCCTGGGCCAGATGGCGCATGGCCCCGGTGGCCAAGGCGATCTCCTCGCGGGTCTGCGGATTGACATCGCTCACAACCGGCACGGGCATGGCC
>DATHQQ010000063.1:0-5381 GCA_035482595.1 Verrucomicrobiia bacterium | reverse complement strand
AGCGTGTCCTGCCAGCCGGAGGCGGTGAAATCACAGACCGCGTCGAGCCGCCCATAGACGGGGTTCAGGCGTTGATGCCGGGCCGTCCAGCTGTCCCTGACCCAGGCTTCTTCCCCGGGGGTGACCGCGATGATGTGCCGGATCCGCTGATCTTCCAGATAGAGGGCCGGCGTCAGCTTCAACGCCTCGACGATGGAGAGGCAGACATGATGCACATAGCTCAGCTGTTCGGGCATGGCCAGCAGCGGGCGCGGCATGATGCGCACCGCCTCCGGCACGCCGTCATGCTCATAGATCACCTCATGGCTCAGCGCATCGGCCTGCAGGCGCTGAGCGATGCGCTGAAGCACCGCATCGCTCACCTGATGCACCGCCCGGCGCACCCGGCCCTCGAGGGTTGCCCCGGAAAGGCCAAGGGATTCGGCCGGGCTCAGCATGGGCGTCTCGATGTCATGGTGGTTCCCCCGCCAGAATTTCCGGACGCCCATTCTCCCGATGGGACGGCCAGGCTCAACCAACTTTTCCCTCTCCCGCGCTTTGAAGCGGGAGAGGGGGACCCATCGCGTAGCGATGGGGGTGAGGGTTTTGCAGGCTGGGTCACTCGTAAAACCCTCACCCGGCCGCCTCCGCTGCGCTTCGGCAGCCACCCTCTCCCGCTTCAAAGCGCGGTGGAGGGAAGAATATTTAGGCCGGCAGCGCGCGGCGGGCGAGGAGGTTGTCGAGCCAGTCCGGATCCATCTCGGGGACGGAGGCCAGCAGCTTCTCGGTATAGGCGTGGTGGGGCGGCGTCAGCACCTCGGTGCGCGGGCCGCTCTCCACGACGCGGCCCTGATACATGACCACGATCTCATCGGCGATCGCACGCACCGTGGCGAGGTCATGGGTGATGTAGAGATAGGAGACCTTGAGCTCCTTCTGCAGCCGCAGCAGCAGCTTCAGGATCTCCTCGGCGACGATCTGATCCAGCGCGGAGGTCACCTCGTCGCAGATGATGAGCTCCGGATTCACCGAGAGGGCGCGCGCGATGCAGATGCGCTGCTTCTGGCCGCCGGAGAGCTCGCTCGGCAGGCGGTCGAGGAAACGATCGTCGAGCTCGATCATCTCGAGCAGCTCGACGATCCGCTTGTCGCGGGCAGCACCTCGAAGGCCCATCTGATGCTCCAGCGGGCGCCCCAAGATGTCGCGCACCCGGCGCCGCGGATTGAGGGCGGTGTCGGGCATCTGATAGATCATCTGCAGGCGGCGGAGCTGGTCCTTGCTGCGGTCCTTGAGGGCCGGCGGCATGGTCGTGCTGCCGAAGACGACCTGGCCCTTGGTCGGGGGCAGGAGGCCGGTGATGACCCGGGCCAGGGTGGATTTGCCGGAGCCCGATTCTCCCACGACGGCGACAGTGCGTCCCCGGGGGACCTTGACCTCGACGTCATGCAGCACCTTGACGACGCCATAGGAGGCGTCGACGTGATCGACGCGGAGCAGCAGATCCTCGCCTTCCTCCTCCTGCTTGCGCAACGCCCGCACGGCCCAGAGAGATTTGGTATACGGCATCTGAGGGTCGCTCAGCATCTGGCGGGTGGTCGCTTCCTCCACCAGCTCGCCATAGCGGAGCACCATGACGTGATCGGCCATCTGGGCGACCACGGCGAGGTCGTGGGAGATGTAGAGGGCGGCGGTGTTGGATTCTCGGACCACCTGCTTGATGGCCGCCAGCACCTCGATCTGGGTCGTCACGTCGAGGGCCGTGGTAGGCTCGTCGAAGACGATCAGATCGGGCCGACAGGACATGGCCATGGCGGTCATCGCCCGCTGCAGCTGTCCGCCGGAGACCTGATGGGGGTAGCGCTGCCCGATATTCCCCGGATCGGGAAGCTGCAGTCGCCGGAACAGATCGACCGCCTGGCGCTTGGCTTCACCTTCGCCCACGACATTGTGCCAGGTCGGGGTCTCGGCATATTGGTCGATCAGACGGTGTGCCGGGTTGAAGGAGGCGGCCGCCGATTGGGCGACGTAGGAGATGCGCTTGCCCCAGTAGTCGCGCTTCTGGGCCTCGCTGAGCTTGGCCAGATCGACGCCGTCGAAGACGATCGAGCCGGCGGTGATCCGGCAGCCGGGCCGGGCATAGCCCATGGCGGCCAGGCCGATGGTCGATTTGCCGGCGCCGGATTCGCCGATCAGCCCCAACACCTCGCCGCGCCGCACCGTGAGATCGATGCCCTTGACGATCTCCTGCCAGACATCGTCGGTCTGTCCCTCGACCCTGAGGCCCCGGATCTCCAGCAGCAGATCGCCTTGCACGCCGCGCCCCGGTCCCGCGCCCCCGCGGTCCGACCCGCGTTCTAAGGTTTGGTCGACCGCCATGGCTTGGCCCTCATTCCTTGAGGCCGCTGGCCCTGTGCAGGAACCAGTCGACGATGAAATTGACGCCCACCGTCAGCAGCGCGATCGCCCCGGCGGGCAGCAGCGGCGTGACGTCGCCATAATTGATCAAGGTCGCGTTGTCATGGACCATCGAGCCCCAATCGGCGAGCGGCGGCTGGATGCCCAGGCCGAGGAAGGAAAGCGCGCTGATGGTGAGGAAGACGAAGCAGAAGCGCAGCCCGAACTCGGCCACTAGGGGCGGCAGGATATTGGGCAGGATCTCGCGCGAGATCACCCAGGTCAGCTTCTCGCCCTGGAGCTTGGCCGCCTCGACGAAATCCAGCACCACGATGTTCATCGCCACGGCCCGGCTCAGGCGATAGACCCGGGTCGAATCGAGGATGGCGATGATGACGATGAGATTGACGATCGAGGTGCCGACGATGGAGAGCAGCACGAGGGCGAAGATGAGCTGGGGAATGGCCATCAGCACATCGACCGCGCGGCCCAGGACCTGATCGACCCACCCGCCCAAAGTGGCCGAGAGCAGCCCCAGCGTGCCGCCGATCAGGAAGGCGAAGATGGTGGTCAGGAAGGCGATGCCCACCGTGTTGCGCGCCCCGAAGATGAGGCGCGAGAGCATGTCGCGGCCGAGCTGATCGGTGCCGAGCAGGAACTGGTCGCCCCAGGGCTCGTAGGCATCGCCCACGAGGGCCGTTTCGCCATAGGGCGCGATCAACGGCGCGAAGACGGCGGCGAAGATATAGATCGCGACGACGAGGAGGCCGATCCAGGCGGTAACCGGCGCATGCTTCAATTCCCGCCAGGCCCGCGTCCAGAAGGAGCGCCGCGTCATGCGGGGAGCCTCGGCAACGGCGGCCAAGGCAATGACCTCTTCGGGCAGGTCGGGTTGCAGGCTCATCGGGGGTGCAGCAGGCGCGGGTTCGTCACGATGGCGACGATGTCCGCGGCAAGGTTGAGCAGGATATAGGTGGCGGCGAAGACGAGCGCGCAGCCCTGAACCACAGGCAGATCGCGCCGCGACACGGCGTCGACCATGAGCTGGCCGATCCCCGGATAGACGAAGACGACCTCGACCACGACCACCCCGACGATGAGATAGGCGAGATTGACGGCGATGACATTGGCGATCGGCGCCCAGGCATTGGGCAGGGCATGGCGCAGGATGATGCGCCGGGGCGCGATGCCCTTCAGGCGGCTCATCTCGATATAGGGGCTGGAGAGCAGATTGATGATGGCCGCCCGCGTCATCCGCATCATATGCGCCAGGATGACCAGCAGCAGCGTCAGGGCGGGCAGGGCGCAGCGGTAGATATGCTCGCCGAAGGTCGTATCCTCATCGACGGTCGAGAGCGCCGGGAAGAGATGGGCGCGCGCCACCAGGAACAACACCAGGATATAGGCGATGAAGAACTCCGGCGAGGAGATCGCCGTGAGGGTGGCCACATTGATCAGCCGGTCGAAGATCGTATTGCGATATAGGGCGGCCAGCATGCCGAGGATGAGGGCCAGCGGTACGGCGACGATCGCCGCCATGGAGGCGAGGAACAGCGTGTTCTTGAGCCGGGGCGCGATCAGCGAGACCACGGTGCGGGTATAGCCGTCCCGGTTGGCATAGGAGGTTCCGAAATCGCCATGGAGCACGCCGCCGATCCAGCCGATGTAGCGCTCCACCGGCCCCCGGTCGAGGCCGACCTGCTTCTCGAAGGCGGCGACGGTCTCCGGCGTCGCGGCCTGGCCCAGGATCGCCTTGGCGAAATCCCCCGGCAGCAGCGCGACCGACGCGGAGATCAACGCCGAGACGACGAAAAGCGTTACGACACCGAGCGCCAGACGCTGCAACACCGTCCTGAGGATGGCGTTCATCTAACGAAAGCCTGCTCAAATCGCATGGTCATGTCGGTTCCTGGACCAGCTGCGGCGCCGACGAAATCCGCCTCGCGGCGGCGTGACCGCCGCCGCGAGGATCTCGACATCCGATGCCGGAAGGAACGCGCTCCCTGAGCTGCCGCCGAAACCGGCCGGCCGCTCGCTCGCCGGGGGCGCGCCCCGCCGGAACTCCGCTTCGACGCCTAGGCGAACCACCAACGCGACGTGATCTTCATCCCGTCATCGTCCCAATTGGCGGCCACATGGCTCTCATGAGCCAGCTTGTTCGAATAGGCGCTCACATAGCTGTTGAACATCAGGACCATGATCCCGCCGTCATTGTGCAGGAGCTCCTGCATCTCCGAATACATGGCCGCGCGCTTCTTCGTATCCGTTTCGGACCGCGCCTGGAGCAGCAGCTCGTTGAACCTCGGGTTCTTCCAGTTGGTGTCGTTCCAGGCTGCTTTTTCGGCATAGGCGGTGGCGAACATCCAATCGATGGTCGGACGACCGTTCCAATAGGAGGCGCACCAGGGCTTCTTCATCCAGACATTGTCCCAATAGCCGTCATTGGGCTCGCGCACGACATTGATGTCGATGCCCGCCGCCTTGGCATGCTGCTGGTAGAGCACGGCCGCATCGACCGCGCCGGAGAAGGCCGCATCCGAGGCCGACAAATCGACCTTGAGGCTCGACAGCCCCGCCTTCTTCAGATGGAACTTCGCCTTCTCCGGGTCATAGGTGAACTTCGGCGTCGGATCGATCTCGTATTTGATGCCGGGCGCGATCGGATTGTCGTTGCCGACCTTGCCATGGCCGAGGAACACCTTCTTCAGGATGTCCTGGCGATCGACGGCGTATTTCAGGGCCAAGCGCACGTCGACATTGTCGAAGGGCGCCACATTGGTCAGCATCGGCAGCACGTAGTGGCCGTAGCCGGTGCCTTCCCAGATCTTGACGCCGGGCTGGCGCTTCAGCAGGCTCAACGTCTTCAGGTCGCAGCGGTCGATGTAATGCACCTCGCCGTTGGTCAGCGCGTTGGTGCGAGCGTTGACATCGATGATGCTGAGGACCTCGACATCGTCGAACCAGGCCTTGCCGTAGTAGTTCGGGTTGCGCTTCATCTTGGCGCTGAC
>DATHQQ010000062.1:0-4966 GCA_035482595.1 Verrucomicrobiia bacterium | reverse complement strand
GGGTCGTCGTCGGATTCCTGGCCACAACGATGTTCGCGGTGCAGAACGTCTACATCGCCCATGCCTGGCCCCGGGACGGCGACGCGCTCTCGCTGTCTTGCGGCGGCCTCATTGCCTCCGCCGTGATGCTGGCGCCCTTGGCCTGGCTGCATGAAGGCTTCATCGGCCTGATGCCGCCCTGGGGCGCGGTCCAGTGGGCGGGCATCGCCATGGCCCTGGTCAACGCGCTGATGTCGGCGATCTTCATCCTCTCGATCCGATACGCCGGGCCCGTATTCACTTCCCAGACCGCTTATCTCATCACCATCGCGGGGGTGCTTTGGGGCATGCTGCTGCTCCATGAGCACCACAGCCTCTGGATCTGGGCGGCCATGCTGGCGATGTGCGCCGGCGTGGCGCTGGTCACCCGCCGCCCCCGGCAGCGCCCTGCCGGCGAGGTCCTCGGCTGAGCGCGCCCATGGCTCTCGCCGGCAATCGGAACCAGGCTGAAACATGAGCCGCCTGCTGGTCGAAGAAATCCCCTATGGCGATCCCCTCGCCGCCTTCGCCGGATTCGCGGCGCTGGAGGGGGCGACCTTCCTCGACAGCGCGCGGCCGGACGGCGCACTGGCGCGCTATTCCTTCATCACGGCCGAGCCCTTTCTCACCCTCAAAAGCCGCGACGGGCTCATCGAGGATGGAGAGGCGCGTTACGCCGGCGATCCCTTCAAGGCGCTGGCCGAGAGGCTGGCGCTCTATCCCCTGGAGCATGAGCCGGGCCTGCCGCCCTTCCAGACCGGTGCGGCCGGCTATTTCGCCTATGACCTCGGGCGGCATCTGGAACGCCTGCCGGCGCATCGCATCGACGATCAGCCTCTGCCCGATCTCCTGATGGGCTTCTACGATTGGACCATCGCCTTCGACCATGCCGAGAAGCGGGCCTTCATCATGGCGAGCGGCTATCCGGCGCCGAGCGAGCCGGCACGCCGGAGCCAGGCGGCGGCGCGGATCGCCGAGATCCGCGATCGCCTTGCCCGGCCCGCCGCGCTGCCGAGCCGGCCGGTCATCGCCCCGCCGCGGCCCGATATGGACCGCTCGTCCTATGAGACCATGGTCCGCCGCACCATCGATTACATCCTGGCCGGCGATATCTATCAGGCCAATATCACCCAGCGCTTCAGCACCATGCTGGCCCTCGAGGACGATCCCTTCGCCCTCTATTGCGCGCTGCGCCGGCGCAACCCCGCGCCTTTCGCGGCCTACCTGCGCCATGGCGAGGTGGCAATCGTCTCGGCCTCCCCGGAGCGCTTTCTGAAGCTGGCGCAGGGCCGCGTCGAGACCCGGCCGATCAAGGGCACGCGGCCGCGCGGGGCCACCCCGGCCGAGGACGAGGCCCTGAAGCAGGAGCTGACCGAGAGCATCAAGGATCGGGCCGAGAATTTGATGATCGTCGATCTGCTGCGCAACGACCTCTCCCGCGTCTGCCGCGACCGGACGGTGGAGGTGCCGGTGCTTTTCGGCCTGGAGAGCTATGCCACCGTGCATCACCTGGTGTCGGTGGTGACGGCGGAGCTGGTGGCGGGCAAGAACGCCATCGATCTGCTGCGCGCCGCCTTTCCCGGCGGCTCCATCACCGGGGCGCCGAAGATCCGGGCCATGGAGATCATCGCCGAGCTGGAGCCCACGCGCCGTGGCCCCTATTGCGGTAGCGTCGGCTATATCGGCTTCGACGGCGCGATGGATACCAGCATCGTCATCCGCACGATCTGCATTCTGGGTCGCCAGCTGACCTTCCAGGTCGGCGGGGGGATCGTCGCCGATTCGGATCCAGCGGCCGAATATGAGGAAAGCCTGACCAAGGCCAAGGCCATGATCGAGGTCTTGAACGGCCCAAAGGCCGGAGCAGCGTCATGAGCGTGCTCCTGATCGACAACTATGATTCCTTCACCCATAACCTGGCGCGCTACATGCGCGAGCTCGGCCGCGAGGTGACGGTGCTGCGCAACGACGCCGTCACGCTCGGCGAGATCGAGAAGCTGGCACCGAGCCATATCGTCATCTCGCCCGGACCCTGCACGCCGGAGCGCGCCGGCATCTCGCTGGAGGTCGTGCGCCGCTTCTCCGGCTGGCGGCCGATCCTCGGCGTCTGCCTGGGACATCAATGCATCGGCCAGGCCTTCGGCGGGCGGGTGGTGCGCGCGGGCCATGTCATGCATGGCAAGACCTCGCCGGTTACTCACGAAGGCGCTGGACTCTTCGCTGGCCTGCCCAGCCCCTTTCGCGTGACGCGCTATCATTCGCTGATCGTCGAGCAGGAGAGCCTGCCGGATGCGCTGGAGGTCACGGCGACGAGCGACGACGGCGTCATCATGGGGCTCTCCCATCGCACGCTGCCGGTCGCAAGCGTGCAATTCCATCCTGAGGCCGTGCTGACCGAGCATGGCCATAGGCTGCTGGAAAATTTCCTCGCCGGCAATCCATGAGCAGGATCTATCTGAACGGCCGGCTGATGGACCCCAGCGAGGCACGCATCGATCCCGCCGATCGTGGCCTGCTCCTGGCGGACGGCTTGTTCGAGACGCTGCGCGCCTATGGCGGCAAGGCGTTCTGCCTGGAGGCCCATCTCGCGCGGCTCGCGGCCGGATGCGGCCTGCTCGGCCTTCCGGGGCCATCCTCGCCGGAGATCGCAGCGGCGGTGAGCGCGGTGCTGGCGGGCAATGATCTTGCCGAGGCTTCGATCCGCATCACGCTCACGCGGGGGGCCGGCGCACGTGGCCTGCTGCCGCCCGCCGAAACCAAGCCGACTTTGATGATCGCCGCCTTTCCCTTGCCGCCCTCGCTGCCCAAGGCCATGAGTGCCTGCATCGTCGGCATCCGACGCAACGAGCATTCCCCGCTGTCGCAGCTGAAGTCGCTCGCCTATCTCGACAACATCCTGGCGCTGCGCGAGGCCGACGCCGCGGGCTGCGACGAGGCGATCCTGCTCAATACCGCCGGCCGCATCACCGGCGGCAGCCGCAGTAATCTATTCCTGGTGCTGGACGGCATTATCACCACCCCGCCGCCGAGCGAAGGACTCCTCCCCGGCATCGCGCGGCAGACCGTGCTGACGCTGGCGACGAATCACGGCCTTCCGGCGCGGGAAGCGGCCTTGGCGCCAGCGGATCTTGCGAAGGCCAGCGAAGCCTTCCTCACCAACAGCCTGCTCGAGGTTCTGCCCGTGACGCGGCTCCAGGACCGGGTGCTGCCCGAGGGTGCGATCACGGCAAATTTCGCCCGCCTCTATCGCGAAAGGATCGCGCGGCCCTGAGGTTGGGAGACGCGCCCGGCTTCAATCGGCCCTTGTGGCCCGGGCAAAGTCGAGCAGCGGGCCGATGTCATGATTGTCGGCGGCTCGCAACGCGTCGATGTAGCGCTTGCGCAATGCTCCTGGATTGCCAAGGCTGCCTCTACCCCAGGAAAATCGTCCTCCACCAAGCTGCACAACAAGAAGATCGGCTATGAGGCGGGCATGTCGGCCATTGCCATTGTGAAAGGGATGTATCTGCACGAGCCGATGGTGAAACCGTAGGGCAATCTCGTCGCGCGGATAGACGTCTTGCTCGATCCACATCCGCGCATCGTCCAACAGCATGCGCAGCGCGGCAGCGATCTCCCAGTAGTTGATGCCGATATTCTTCTCGGTTGTGCGGAAGACTCCAGCCCAGCGCCACACATCGCCGAACATTTGCCGGTGCAGGTCGCGAACGAATTTCTCGCTGAGCAAGCCACGCCGGCGGCGATGGGCCCAATTTTCGCCTCGAAGGATATTGTCCCGCTCGGCGATGTTCAGTTCGTGGCGAAAAGCAATATGCGCTGGAAGGAGGGCTTGCCTCTCCTCGGCGGTCAGCGGCGTCGCGTGATCATCTGGCTCGTCAAAGACATCGCTCACATCTCGTCCCACAAGGCGCGAGGATCAATGTCCTCGGCAAGCTCATCAAGCCGTGGCTCGTCGTCTTTCATGCTCACCTTCTGATTTTCGAGAAGCATGGTGTGGTCGACTGCTTCCAGACGGCGGCGAACGAGCTTGCGCGCGCGGTCCCGGATCATGGTCTTGAGCGGCTTGTTGGGTATGAGGACATAGACAAGGGTGCATTCGAGGGCTTCGGCTGCACGCTTAAGTGTGGCCAATTGAATCGTGCCCTTCATTTCCGACTGCTCCATCTCGATAACGGTCGGCTGCTTTACGCCAAGCCGCCTCGCCAGTTGCGACGAAGACATGCCAAGTGCCTGCCGAACGGCCTTGATCCAGCCGCGCGCGGGAGGGGCAAATTTGGCGATAGGGCGCATCTCGTCAAAGCGGGCATCGAGCGCCGATTGCGACTGGATCCTGATCTGGGACTTCACCATAGGCGAAAGCCTATAAAATATGGAACCAATAATAGGACGTAACCTATTATACAGCACCTTTCAATAGGCTATGGCCTATGAATCATCTTATGAAACTGATCGCCCGTCTCGGCTATCGATCAAGTGAATGAATGATCCAGCGACCTTGCCGCGCCGCCGGCCAACCGCACCCAGCGTCCTGCCGAGGGCATCACGGCAATCGAAGAGCGCCTCGCCCTCACCCTCGTCCAGGACCGTCGCATAATGGAATTCATGGCCTCGGAAGGAGGCGCCGGTAGCGCCCAAGGGTCCTGCGGCCAGCAGTGCGGCCTCGCGGTAGCCCAGGTGAAGATGGCGCTCGGCGAAGGATGATTCGAGCGGCAGCAGGCCGGACATGGCGTGGCGCCGTCCCTCCTTGTCGATGAGGCCGGTCCCCAGAGTCATATAGCCGCCGCATTCGCCGAACAGGACCGCGCCTCTCGCTGCCGCGTCACGCAGCCCATCGAGGAAGCGCTCCCCGGCCGCCAGTCGCCCTGCATGGAGCTCGGGATAGCCACCGGGGAGATAGACCGCATCGCAGCCAGCCGGCGGCGCCTCATCGGCCAGAGGCGAAAAGAGC
>DATHQQ010000061.1:0-6390 GCA_035482595.1 Verrucomicrobiia bacterium | reverse complement strand
CGCGCATTCTCGATCTCGAAGCCGGCGGGCAGGAGATCCACCACCAGGGTCTGATGAGAGTCGGAATCCGTCACCTTGCCGGCGATCTTGACCACCAGGACGTCGCTCTGCTTCAGCTTGGCGAGATCGACCGGCTTGCCGTCGGGAGTGAAGAAGCTGCGACTGATCTGGTAGCCGTTGCTGACCGGCGGCAGGGGCTGGACCGGCACGCCGATCAGGGTGGCGCTGGCGAAGACCGGGGCGGTGCCGGCGTTCTTGACAACGATCCCCTTCTCCAGATCCACCGCATCGGGCTTCAGGTAATAAGGCGCGTTCATCGCCGGCTGGGCCTTGCCATTGACTTCGAGGCTCATGGCGGTCGAGAGCGGGCTCATGGCCGCGGCGGCCATGACCAGCCATCCCTCCTCCTGGGTCGAAAACCATTGCTGGCTGGCCTGCAAGCCCGCGACCCGGGCCAGCAGCTGGACGGGATCGATGCCCGGCGCCTTGGTCTCGGCGCCGAGCGTGACCATGGCCGCGGAATCGCGCAGCGCCCCGCCGTAGTCCCCGTACCAGCCGGAATCCCCGGTTTCGCGCTTCAGCGTCGCCTGGGCTTTCTTGAAGGCATCCGCGGCCCGTGTCTGATCGCCGTGGAGGGCGAGCGCCGCGCCGATCTGGGCCTGGGCCAGCGCCGTGGGCAGCTTGTCGATCTGATTGTCGGCGACATAGCGCAGCGCCGAGAGATTCTCGTCGCCCACCGTGGCCAGGACATAGAGCGCATAGGCCCGGGCCGAGAGGGTGTCGGTATCGTTCTCGTCGCGGCGCTGGGCGAAATCGGCAAGCCAGCGCAGCCCGTTCTGGTAATTGATGTCGGAGACGTCATAGCCCTTGGCCTTGGCCCGGGTCAGAAAATCCATGGCATAGGCCGAGAGCCATTGCTCCACCTGGCCGGCGGAGGTCCAGAGGGCGAAGCCGCCGTCGTAGCGCTGCATCTCCAGGATATGATCGATCGCCTGCTGGATCCGCACGCGCGGGGGCAGCTCCGTCGTCGTGCCCCAGAGCTTGGCCACATCGGCGACATAGAGCAGCGGCATGGCCCTGCTGGTGGTCTGCTCCAGGCAGCCATAGGGATAGAGATCGAGCTGGCGCAGCAGGCCCGGCACGTCGAGATTCGGCAGGCTCCAGAAGCTCGCCAGCAACTGGCCCGTATTGGGCAGGAAGCGGGCGAGAGCCGCGGCATTGAGGGTCATGCCCTGGCCCGGCTGGAGGCGCTTCACGGTGCGCTCCACCACCGGGAGCTGGGCCGCCCGGACGAAGAGCATGGTGCTGTGCTCGAACTTCACGCTTTCCGGGCCGGAGACCACCATATGGATATTGGTCTCTCCCACCTCATTGCCGGCGAGCGGCACGCGGACCACCGCATGGCCGCCGGCATCGAGATGCTGCTTCACAGTCGTGGTCTTGCCGAGGGAGGCGCCGCCGACGGCCGTGAAGGCGAGCTGATAATCCCCCGCCGGGCCCGAGACATTCTCGACGCTGACGGTGATCTGGCTCTGGTCGCCAGGGGCCAGGAAGCGCGGCATGGCCATGGTGACCACGATCGGATCGCGCACCACGAGCCCCGCCTCGCCGGAGCCCACTTTCTCGGTATCCCAGGCGATGGCCATCAGCCGGAGGCGCCCGTTGTAGTCGGGTATATCGAGGTGCACCGTGGCGTTGCCGTCCGCGTCGAGCGCGACGATCCCCGAATAGAGGGCGACGAGCTTGATCTCCGGCGGGGCGCCGCGGCTGGCAAGGGCATCGGAATCGCCGCCCTCGCGGATCTGGCCGCGCTTGCCGTTGCGCCCGTCGATGAGCTGGCCATAGAAGTCGCGGATCTCCACCCCCAGGCTCCGCTTGCCGAAGTACCAGCTCTGAGGCGCGGGGGTGACATAGTCGGTGAGCTGAAGGATTCCTTCGTCGACCGCCGCCAGAGTCACATAGGCGGGTTGACCCTTGGTCAAGCCGCTCACATGGATGGGCACGTCGAAGCCGCCCCGGGGCGCCACATGATCGGGCAGCGTAAAGGAGACGGCGAGGCTGCGCGCCGCCGGATCGACGCCGATCCAGGCCACGCCGATGGCGCGGCCGGGGCCGTGGTCGTCGTCATGGCCGGGCCGGAAGGCGGTAGCGAGGAGATAGGCGCCGGGACCCCAGGCGCCGTCGACGGGGACCTCGATGGCCGTGCCCTCAGGCGAGGCATCGACGGTCCAGGACTTGATCAGATGATCGGTTGCGATCGCGATCAGCACATGGCCGGCAAAGGGCGGCTTCAACAGCAAGGTCGCCGTCTCCCCCGCCTTGTAGAGCTTCTTGCCGGCGACGATCTGTAAGCGGTCCGGCGTATCGCCGGTGCCCGGCGAAGCGCCCCAGCCGGCATAAAAGCGATAGCTGGTGGCGGCGCCCGAGGCGGAGTCATAGACCTCGAGGCGGTAGTAGCCCCAGTCGACCTTGAGCGAGAGCTTGGCGGGCTCGCCGGGCTTCAGATCCAGCTTGCCCGTCGCCACGGCCGGCTTGTCGCGGGTGACGATCTTGTAGTCCCAATTCGAGTCCTTATAGAACCACTGGTAGTCCCAATCCTCCGGCACCAGCCGGTACTGGACGCCATTGGCCGCGGCCATCGCGGCTGCCTTGTTGACGGCGATGAGCTCGAAGCCGGCATCGACGCCGCTCGCCACCGCGTCGTCGGCGAACTGCGGCTTGATGCCGAGGGAGACCGGCTTGTTGCGGACCGGCAAGGTCAGCGATTTGATCACCGGCCGCCCGCCGAATTCATAGACCTCCGTGCGCAAGGTCGCCTTCAGCGGCTGGGGCGTATCCGGCAGGTTGTCCGGCGTCATGTCGAAGCTCGCCTGACCCTTGGCATCGGTGGTGCTGTCGTCCCAGGTCTCGACCTGCGGGTCGACCTTCTCGTCCTCCAGGCCGAAGTGATAGCCCGGGAAGACATTGGCGAAGGGATCGCTGTCCTGCTCGATGGTGAGGGTCGCCTTGACCAGCAGATCGGCGCCAGGAGCGCCATAGAGATAGTTGCTTTGCAGCGCGACTTCGCTCGGCTGGCCGGGCTCGATCGCCGTCGCCTTGGTGGTGAGCTTGGTCTCGATCTTCGCCGGCACGACATCCTCGACCAGGAAGTTGAGGCTGCCGATGGGATCGCCCTTGGGATCGAGATAGGCCTGTAGGACCCAGGCGCCGGTTCGCGCCGAGGCGGAGATCGGGATATCCACGGCATAGCCG
This sequence comes from Verrucomicrobiia bacterium, assembly GCA_035482595.1. Classification (GTDB taxonomy): domain Bacteria; phylum Pseudomonadota; class Alphaproteobacteria; order Dongiales; family Dongiaceae; genus DASXQK01. The sequence continues at coordinate 3,138 of DATHQQ010000061.1, read as the reverse complement.
CCGGCCTTGGCCTCGGTCAGGGTGTAGCGATGGGCCTCGACCTCATCGGGCCGTACGAGGCGGATGATGAGGGGCAGCCCGGCCATGGCATTGCCCGTGGTGTCGCGCAGCAAGGCGGCCAGATGCACCGTCTCGCCCGGCCGATAGACGCCGCGATCGGCATAGAGGAAGACATCGGCGCCGCTCGGCGCCAGCCGCCCGCCGACGCCGCGGTCGGAGAGATCGAAAGCGGGCCGGGTCAGATCGAGGAAGGCAAAATCGCCGTCCTTGCCGAAAGCCATGACGGCCGTCGCGGTTCGTCCCTCGGTCGCCCGCATCAGCCCGGGCGCGAATCCCGCCTGGCCCGCGTTGTCGGAGACGGCGCTGCCGAGCTCCCCATTGTTGCGGGCATAAAGCTTGACGGTCACCCCTTCGACGGGCTTGCCGCTGTCGAGGGAGCGCAGGAAGACGTGGAGCCCGTCGTCCCCGGTCATGGTCGTCAGGCCGTAATCGGTGACGATCAGCCACTGCGTCGCCTTGTAGCCGTATTTGTCCTCGCCACCGTCGGTGCGCTCGGCGACCAGCAGATAGACACCCGATTTCATCTCAGGGACCATCTCGCTGACCGGCACCAGGGTGGTCACCCTCTGGTTGCGCTGCGGGTCGACGGCGACCGTGCCGGTCCAGACCTGCTCGCCGGTATCCTGGGCGATGGTATCGGCGTCGTAATTGTCGACGGCGCGCAGAAAGAGCCCGCGCTGGATGGTCTGGATCAGATTGCGATCGTTGATCCGCAGCAGGCGCAGCTTCGCCTTGGTGACATTGACGCTGTAGAGCGGCACGCCGATGGAGCTGTCGCGCGGCAGGACATAAGTCGCGCTCTTGAAGCCGAGGGAAGGCTCGCTGTCGCCGACCAGGAAGTCCACGTTCTCCTGCTTGGCGAGCTTATCTCCGGCGGCGCTGGGCAGGCCCGTGAGCACCGTCACCCGGTAGTGCCGTCCGTAGTCGACACCGGCGATGCAGAGCTTGGCGTCGTTGACGGTGAAGGCCGCCCCCGAGAGGGCCGGGGCGATCTTCACATAGTCCTCGTAGTGGACGTCGGTCGTCGCCGGCAGATTGCCGTAGAAATCGAGGCAGATCTCCGGCTGGTCGCCGGCAGCGGCAACGCTCTGGCCGATGACGCGGAAGCGCAGGGATTCCATGAGCGCGGCGATATGCGTCTTGAGCTGGGGATCGGGGGCCAGCGCCTGGCTCTGCTGATAGGCAGCGAGCGCCTGGGTCGGGTTCTCTGCCTTCTCGAGGATGCGTCCCAGCCGGGCCAGGGCCTTGGCCTGATCGGCCGGCGCAGCCCCGGCGACATAAGCCTTATAGGCGGCGTCGGCGGATTTCTCATAGTTCTCCTGGCGCAGCTGGGCCTCGGCCAGCGCCGTCCAGGTCTCGGCCGTATCCTCGCCCGCGGCAATCGCCTGCTCATAGCCGGTGACCGCCCCGCTCACATCGCCGGCGGCAAGCGCCTTCTTGGCCTCGGCCAAAGCGGTGCTGCGGGCCGCCGGATCGTCCTTGTTGCCGTATTGACCCTGGATATCGCTCAGATACTGCGCCGCCTGATCGGCGATCGACTGCAAGGCGCCGTCGGCGCGGGCCGCGAAGGGGAGAATAAGCAGGACGAACAGGACCGCGCTCAGTCGAAGGGACAACTGATGCAAGGAGCGGAGCATGGGTGTTTCCCCGTTATTATGTTCTTGGTCGGCAGGCTGGATTCTGACAGGAACGCAAGCCGAGTAAAGCTCGCGCCGTCACCCTGTCGCCGAATGGTGGATAACCCGTTGATTTGGCGAATTTATGGCGAGGCCATGGAGCTTGGGCGCCCGGTCGTCCGGCAGGCCGCGAGCCCGTTGCGCCCGGGAGGATTCCGTGTATAGTGCGCCGCTTCGTGGGGGGACCCCTCCTGCGAAATCCCTGCCGGCCCGCTTCAGGCGAGCCGGCTAGGTCCGGGCGGCTGATGTCGGATGTTCCGCCAGCGCCGGACCGCCAACAGCCATAGGGAGACGTTACGCAATGCCACTCTACGAGAATATCTTCATCGCGCGTCAGGACGCGACGGCCGCCCAGGTCGAAGCCCTGACCGAGACCTTCACGAACATCATCACCGAGCAAGGCGGCCAGGTCACCAAGAAGGAATATTGGGGACTGCGCAGCCTCGCCTATCGGATCAAGAAGAACCGCAAAGGCCATTACACGCTGCTCAACATCGACGCCCCGCCGGCGGCGGTGACCGAGATGGAGCGCAACATGCGCATCAGCGAGGATGTGCTGCGGCTCCTGACCGTGCGTGTCGACGCCCTCGAGGAGGCACCCTCGGCGATGCTCCGCTCGCGCGACGAGCGCGACCGCCCCCGCCGCGGCGACCGGGACGACCGGGATCGCGACCGGCCGCGCCGTGAGCGCGGCGAAGGCTTCGTTCCTGCCCCCGAAGGAGAGCGCACATGAGCATGGATGCACCCCGTTCCGGCGGCAGCAACGGCGGCGCCGCAGCCGGCGCGACCCGCCGGCCCTTCTTCCGGCGTCGCAAGACCTGCCCCTTCTCCAGCGATCACGCGCCGAAGATCGACTACAAGGACGTCAAGCTCCTGCAGCGCTTCCTCTCGGAGCGCGGCAAGATCGTGCCGAGCCGCATCACCGCGGTCTCGGCCAAGAAGCAGCGTCTGCTGGCCCAGGCCATCAAGCGTGCGCGCTTCCTCTCCCTCCTTCCCTACCTGCTGAAATAAGGAGGAAGACATGGATGTCATTCTGCTCGAGCGCGTCCACAACCTTGGCCAGATCGGCGATGTGGTGAAGGTGAAGCCGGGCTATGCCCGCAACTTCCTCCTGCCCACCCGCAAGGCGCTTCGGGCCACCGAGGCGAACAAGGCCAAATTCGAATCCCAGCGGGCGCAGATCGAGGCGATGAACCTCGAGAAGCGCAGCGAGGCCGAAGGGGTCAAGCACAAGATCGACGGGTTGAAGGTCATTCTGATCCGTCAGGCGGGCGAGACCGGCCAGCTCTTCGGCTCGGTCAACGGCCGCGACATCGCCGATGCGATCACGGCGTCGGGTTTCACGGTCGAGCGGCGCCAGATCATCCTCGATCGGCCGATCAAGAGCCTGGGCCTGCACCCG
>DATHQQ010000060.1:0-3648 GCA_035482595.1 Verrucomicrobiia bacterium | reverse complement strand
GGTCATGGATCTCATGCCCATCTGCCGCTATCTCGTCAGCCCCGGGGGCAGCTCGGAATCCGTCATCCTCTATTGCGGCCGGGTCGACAGCCGCGGCGCCGGGGGAATCCATGGGCTGGCGGCGGAGCATGAGGACATCCGGGTCGAGGTGGCGCCCTATGCCGAGGCCATGCGCCGGCTCGAGGAAGGCCGCTTCACCAATGCGATCAGCATCATCGCCCTGCAATGGCTGGCCCTTCACCGCGACCGGGTGCGGGCGGCCTGGGCCTAGAGCCTGATCGTCTCAAGCCGGACCGGCTTGAGACGTGAATCAGGCTCTAATCGTTTAAGTAGAGCAGATTCACGGGTCAGCTTGATCCAAGCTGACCCGATCTTGCTCTAGGAGCCGCCCTCGCGCCGCCTCACTTTACCAATGCGCCGGCCGCCGATAGTCTCGCCGCCATGGACATTCGAACCGGCTTCATCGACAGCATCGGCAAGACCCCCCTCATCGAGCTCAAGGCCGCCTCCGAGGCCACCGGCTGCCGCATCCTGGGCAAGGCCGAGTTCCTCAATCCGGGAGGCTCGGTAAAGGACCGGGCGGCACTCGCGATCATCCAGGATGCCGAGGCCAAAGGGCTACTCAAGCCCGGGGGCATCATCGTCGAGGGGACCGCCGGCAATACCGGCATCGGCCTGGCGCTGGTGGCCAATGCGCGCGGCTATCGCACCGTCATCGTCATCCCCGAGACCCAGAGCCAGGAGAAGAAGGACATGCTCCGGCTGTGCGGCGCCGACCTGCGCCAGGTCGCCGCCGTGCCCTACAAGGATCCCAACAACTACGTCCATGTCTCGGAGCGGATGGCCAAGGAGCTGGCCATGACCCATCGCGAGGGCGCCATCTGGGCCAACCAATTCGACAATACGGCCAATCGGACAGGCCATTTTCAGACCACCGGCCCCGAGATCTGGCAGCAGACCGATGGCAAGGTGGACGGCTTTGTCTCGGCCGTGGGCACCGGCGGCACGCTGGCCGGCGTCGGCATGTATCTGAAGGAGCAGAACCCCAAGATCCGTATCGGCCTCGCCGATCCCATGGGAGCCGCCCTCTACAGCTACTACACCAAGGGCGAGCTGAAATCCGAGGGCAGCTCCATCACCGAAGGCATCGGCCAGGGGCGGATCACCAAGAATCTCGAAGGGGCGCCGGTGGATGCCGCCTATCAGATTCCCGATGAGGAGGCGCTGCCCATCATCTTCCAGCTCCTGAAGCAGGAGGGGCTCTGTCTCGGCGGCTCCACGGGGATCAATGTCGCCGGCGCCATTCGCATGGCGAAGGAGCTGGGGCCGGGTCACACGATTGTAACCCTGCTCTGCGACAGCGGCACCCGCTACCAGACCAAGCTCTTCAATCCCGCCTTCCTCAAAAGCAAGAACCTCCCGGTCCCGGACTGGCTCGACGGATGAACGAGGTCATCGCCATGAAGGGCGGCGGCTACTACTCGCTCGCCACCCTCGGGGCCAAGCATGTCATCGACGGCGCCATGCCGCTGGTCCTCGACGCCATCGCCGCCATGCCCGATTCGCGCGAGGCCTTCGTCTTCGCCGATATGGGGACCGCCGATGGCGGCACCTCCCGCGGTCTCGTCGAGCGCGTGGTGGAGACGGTGCGCCGGCGCTGGCCGGGCCGCGAGATCGCGCTGGTCTATACCGACCAGCCGCGCAACGATTTCAACGCCCTGATTGCCAACATCCATGGCCAGGCGCCGGTCGACGGCGTCTATCCGCTGTTCTCCGCAACGTCCTTCCACCGCCAGATCCTGCCCAGCGGCGGCCTCGATCACGGTTTCTCGGCCACCGCCATGCATTGGCTCAGCGCCAAGCCCTGCGACATCTCCGACCATGTCCAGGCGGTGGGCGCCTCCGGCCGCGAGCTTGCCGCCTTCGCCCGCCAGGGCAATGCCGATTGGCAGGCGATCCTCCTGCAGCGGGCCCGGGAGCTCAGGCCGGGCGGCCGGCTGGTCCTGGTCAATTTCTGCCGGGACGAGGAAGGCCGCTATCTCGGCCGCACCGGCGGGGTCGACATGTTCGCCACCTTCAACCGGCTATGGCAGGAGCAGCTCGAGAGCGAGACGATCGGCGAGAGCGAATACCGTGCCATGACCCTGCCGCAGTATTACAAGGATCTCGGCGAATTCACGGGTCCCCTGACCGATCCCGGAAATCCCGTGCATGAGGCGGGGCTTCGCCTCGAGCGGGCGGAGACGCGGGTGGTGCCCTGCCCCTTTGCGGCGGAATTCCACCGCAAAGGGGACGCCGCGGCCTTCGCCAAGGCCTATATCCCCACGCTCCGCTCCTGGACCGAAAGCACCTTCTTCGCTGGACTCGATTCCACCCGGCCGATGGCGGAGCGCCGCCGGATCATCGACGGCTATTACGCGGCTTATGAGCAACGGGTCCGCGAGGCGCCCGAGGGGCATGGGATGGACTATGTCCACGCCTATCTGACTATCGCGCGTGTATAATTCCGCCTTCCTACGGTCCCTGGACCGCGGCGCGCCGCCCCGATAGCATCCCAGCCGGATCGACCAGTACAGGTGCTTCATGCAGCTCATTTTCCGCGAGGATGCCTATGTCAGGAGTTGCGCCGCGACGGTGACCGCCGTCGATGAGCGCGGCATCCGTCTCGATGCCACGGTCTTCTACCCCACGGGCGGCGGACAGCCGGGCGATACCGGCGTTCTGCGGCTGGCGGATGGGCGCGAGATCGCCATCGTCGACAGCCTGAAGGGTGCTTCGCCCGACGAGGTCATCCATGTTCCCGCCCCGGGTGCCGCCTTGCCCGAGCCGGGCGCGGCCGTCACTGCCGAGATCGACTGGGAGCGCCGGCACCGCCTGATGCGGATGCACAGCTGCCTGCATCTGCTCTGCGCCGTGATCCCGGGCGAGGTGACCGGCGGCCAGGTCGCCGACGGCAAGGGCCGGCTGGATTTCAACCTGCCCCATGCCAAGCTGGATAAAGACCAGATCGAATCCGAGCTCAACCGGCTGATAGCCGAGGATCATGCGGTCAGCCCGCGCTGGGTCGCCGATGAGGAGCTCGCGGCGCGGCCGGAGCTCGTGCGCACCATGTCGGTGAAGCCGCCCATGGGACAGGGGCGCGTGCGCCTCCTGGAGATCGACGGCGTCGATCTGCAGCCCTGCGGCGGCACCCATATCGCGCGCACCGGCGAGATCGGGCCGGTGCAGGTGGTGAAGATCGAGAGCAAAGGAAAGCAGAACCGGCGGGTCAACATCGCCTTCAGGACTCCATGATGGCGAGCTACGCCCATCCCGAGAGCCTGGTCAGCACCGCATGGCTCGCCCAGCACCTGGCCGACCCCGACCTCCGGGTCGTCGACGCCAGCTACTACCTGCCGATGCAGAACCGCAGCGCGCGCGCCGAATACGACAAGCAGCATATCCCCGGCGCGGTCTTCTTCGATGTCGACGAAATCGCCGATACCGAGAGCCCCCTGCCCCATATGCTGCCGAGCCCGGAGAAATTCGCCTCGCGGGTGCGCAAGCTCGGGCTCGGCGACGGCAACCGCATCGTCGTCTACGATTCCCAGGGCCTGTTCAGTGCCGCCCGGGTTTGGTGGAGCTTCCGTATCTTCGGCCATAAGGACG
>DATHQQ010000059.1:0-2302 GCA_035482595.1 Verrucomicrobiia bacterium | reverse complement strand
ACCAGGCTCTCGCGGGTGCCGTAGAGATTGTCGAACTTCGACTTGGTGACGGAGTCGTTGACATTGATGGCCGGGAACAGGAGCTGGCCCTGCTTGGCCATGTCATAGAGGCGATGGACGCCGGTCGTCGTCTCCTCGGTCACGCCGCGGATCGACTGGCCGACCTTGGCATACCAGCCCGGCTCCTTCTTCAGCCGCTCGGCGAGCGCGGCATAGAGGACTTCCTCCTCCTCATTCGTCGGCTTGGCGATGGCGCTCGGATCCTTCGCCGCCTTGATGCCGAGATGCACCATCAGCGTGGCGTCGCCGCCGTCGTCCAGGATCATGTTCGGCGCGCCGCCGTCGGCCCATTCGAAGATGCGATGGGTGAAGTCCCAATATTCCTTCAGGCTCTCGCCCTTGTAGGCGAAGACGGGGATGCCGGCCTTGGCGATGGCTGCGGCGGCATGGTCCTGGGTCGAATAGATGTTGCAGGAGGCCCAGCGGATATCGGCGCCGAGATGTTTCAGGGTCTCGATCAGCACCGCCGTCTGGATGGTCATATGCAGGGAGCCGGCGATCCGGGCACCTTTGAGGGGCTTGGAGGTGCCGTATTCGGCGCGCAGCGCCATGAGCCCCGGCATCTCGGTCTCGGCGATGTTCATCTCCCGCCGGCCCCATTCGGCCAGGGACATATCGGCAACGTGATAATCCTTGCCGGCGCTGGGGTCTTTGGTCGCGCTTTGAGTCTTGCTGGCGCTCATGGGGAAGATCTCCTGATTCTCGGCCGCGGCTGCGGGACCGCGGGTTCTACCAATGCCGGACCGCCCTAGGCAAGGGCGTTAAAATCCTCGAGCAGGGCCGAGATGCGGCCCATATCCGACTGATCCATGATCAGCCGGGCGCATCGGGCCGCCGAGAGGAAGTCGAGGCTGCGGATGCGCTGCTTGACCCGGGGCAGCGAGGGCGCGGCCATGGAGAGCTCGCGGATGCCCAGCCCCAGCAGCAGCGGCGTGAAATGCGGATCGCCGGCGATCTCGCCGCAGATGGAGACGGGGATGCGCGCACGCAGCGCTGCCTCTGTGGCAAATTGAATCAGGCGCAGCACCGCCGGATGCAGCGGATTGTAGAGATGGGCCACCTGCTCCTCGCCGCGATCGATGGCCAGGGTGTACATGGTCAGATCGTTGCTGCCGATGGCGAAGAAATCGACTTCCTGGGCCAAGGCATCGGCGGCCAGTGCGGCGCCAGGGACCTCGATCATCACCCCGAGCGGCGGCAAAGGATCGGGGACCGCATGGCCGCGCCGCTTCAGCCGCCGCACCAGGATTTGGATCGCTTCCTTCACCTGACGGACTTCGCCCAGGGAAGAGATCATCGGCAGCAGGATGCGCAAAGGGCCATGGACCGCGGCCCGCAGCATGGCGCCGAGCTGGGCATCGAGCAGCGAGCGCTCCCTGAGGGAGAGGCGGATGGCGCGCAGCCCCAAGGCCGGATTGGCGCTGGCGCCGTGATGGCCGGCGAGCGCCTGGGCCAATTTGTCGCCGCCCACATCCAGCGTGCGGGCCGTCATCGGCTTGCCGTCGAGCCCCTCGATCAGCTTGCGCAGCGCGCGATACTGCTCCTCCTCGTCGGGCAGGCTGTCGCGGTTCATGAACATGAACTCGGTACGCAGCAACCCGACGCCCTGGGCGCCGGCCTCCAGCGCCACGCCGAGCTCGCGCGGCAGCTCGAGATTGGCATAGAGCGCGATCTCGGTGCCGTCCCGGGTCACCGCCGGGAGGCGGCGCAGCCGCGATAGCGAGCGCAGATCTCGCTGATGGACGCCCTGGCGGCGGTGGTATTCGGCCAGGGTCTCCGCCGATGGCCGCACGACGACGCGGCCCTCATCGCCGTCGATGATCAGCGGATCGCCGTTGCGGATGATCCCCATGAGCCCGGCGACGCCAAGCACCGCCGGCAGGCCGAGGGAGCGAGCCATGATGGCGGTGTGGCTCTCCGCACCGCCGAGGAAGGTGGTGAAGCCCGCGATGGTGGCGGGATCCATCAGCGCCGTATCGGCGGGCGTCAAATCCTCGGCGACGATGATCGTGCCTTCCGGCAGATGGGAGAAGGCGGCGAAGGGCGTCTTGGTCAGATTGCGGATCAGCCGGTCGCCGACCTCGCGAACGTCGTCGGCGCGGGCCGCGATATAGGCATCGTCGAGGGCGGCGAATTCCTGGGCGACGGCGGATATCTCCGCCTGGACGGCGGCTTCCGCATTGATGCGGTCGCGCGCGATGCGGTTCTCCACCCCGCGCAGCACGCGGCTGCCCGAGAGCAT
>DATHQQ010000058.1:0-8197 GCA_035482595.1 Verrucomicrobiia bacterium | reverse complement strand
AACGAGAAGATGTGGGGTATTTCGTTCAACACCGCCTACGCTCTCGGGCCGGGGATCTCGCTCGAAGGTCAGGTTGCCTATACCAATGCGAACTACGGCAATCTGTCGGCCTTCGGCGTTTCCACGGCGGTGCCGAACTTCGCCTTCCAGAACGGCACGGGGGCGCCGACTGGCGTCGACGCCACCCAAGTCCATTCCTGGGAAATCGACCTGGGTACCGCGATCAACTTCTGATCGTCCGGGAGAGAACGAGGCTTTAGGGGAGCGGTTCGCCGCTCCCCTTTTTCTTTCAGGTTTCTCGTTGCAACAAAAAAGCCCCGCCCTCTTTCCTAGGAGAGAGCGGGGCCAGGGCGTGCCCATCTGGAGAAGGGAATCTACGGACGGGGACGAACCCTGAACTGATTCCTTGTGCGGTCTTGCCCCTGCAACTGTCTGCTCTGCATGAGGTCGCCGCGTCGCATTATTATTAGCAATGCTCGACCCGCCGGTCTTATCAGCCGCTGAGCGAATTTATGTGTGATTGCGGCAATCGCTCCGTCGAATGCGATTTCTGCCGGCGAATCTGCGAGGGGCCTGGAATTCTTTCGCTATGGGACTCGATCGGCCGCTGCAGGCTGGCCGGAGAGCAGGAAGGATCTGATGATGGGATTGACCAGGTCCGGCCGGCTGAGCGGGGCCATATGCCCGCCGGCCGCGATCTCCTCATAGGTCCAGGCGGGGCAGGCTTTGCGCAGGAGCGCCGTGATCTCGCGAATGGGCCGCACCGTAAGGGGATCGCTGGCGACCAGAGTGGCGCGCGGGAGCAGCTCGGCCCATCGCGTCACGGGCGTGGTCTCGTCCATCACCGCGTCCCATTCGGAGAAGACCGGCTTCAGCGCCGTTGCGAATGCCTCGCGCCGCTCGATCGGCATTTTCTGCCACGTCCCGACCCCTCCCCAGTAATCGGCGAAGCCTTCGGCGGCTGTGGGCCAGGCGCCAAGGGCGCCGTGACTCTTGACCAGGTCGCGCAGCACCATGATCTCCGCAAAGGCTGCCGCGCGCCCTGCTTGCCGAAGCAGGTAAAATGGATTGGGCTCCAGGAGCACCAGTCGCTTCACTCGACTCGAGAGCAGGGCCGCTGCCTTCATGGCGACCGACCCGCCGAAGGAGTGCCCCACCAGGCAGATTTCCTCGGCATCGGCCGGAAGTACGGCCTCCACGAGCGCCGCCTGATCCTCGAGCCTCTGCGCGCCATCGCTGGACCAGGGGGGAGTCTCGCCATAGCCGAACAGGTTCACCGCGCGGACGAGAAAATCTCCCCGCAGATCCTCCATCAGGCGACGCCACTGGCGAGCCCCGGACACGCTCGAATGCACGAGAATGACCGGCGCGCCGGATCCGGCTTCGATAAAGTCGACCTTGCGCGCCGGCACTCGAAGAACCTCAGCGCCGGGTGACGACGATCTCCAGATAGTCGGAGGGAACGACCATCGACTCGTCACCGGAGCGGTTGAATCGGCCGATCAGCGCGAGAAGATCCTCGGCCAGGGCCGCTTGAGCCCGCGGTTCGAGGGCGGCGAAGGCCTTCAGCAGCGGCCCGTAATAGGTCTTGAACACCTCGAGCCAATGCTCGGCCGTGTGGTAGCGGAAGGCAAAGGCGCGGGGTTGGATCTTGATCGATGACGCTTGCGCGCCGAAGAACTCGCCGATCCGCGCCTCCGTCCCCCAGAGCGCGGGCGATTTGACCCCGGCCGGCGGCGGCAGATGCTTGCCGATCGTCTTGAAGACCTGGCCGATGAAGCCCTCGGGCGTCCAATTCGCGAGGCCGATCTTGCCGCCGGGCTTGCACACGCGGATCAGCTCGGCAGCGGCGCGATCCTGATCGGGCGTGAACATGACGCCGAAGGTCGAGACGACGATGTCGAAACTGGCATCGGCAAAGGGCAGGGCCTCGGCATCGGCCTGACGGAATTCGATGTCGAGCCGCTCAGCCGCCGCCCGCTCGCGGCCGCGCTCGAGCAGGGCCGGCACATAATCGGTGGAGACGACCTTGCCCCAGCGCCGCGCCGCCGCCAGCGAGATGTTGCCGTTCCCCGCCGCCACATCCAGGACCCTCTGACCGGCGCGGAGATCGAGGGCCTCGCACAGCTCTTCGCCGACGATCTGCAGGGTGGTGCCGACAACGGCATAGTCGCCGGACGACCAGGCGCCCTGCTGGCGCGTTTTCACGGCCGTCAGATCTGCCGTCGCGGCGTTTGGGTTGGCCTGTGCCATGGCGGGTGTTGCACTCATCTTCGCCTCCTGGTTCATGCTTGGGATGGGCGCAGAAGATGTCTGTCAATCTAGCAGACAAACATGTACAGTTTTGCAGACACTTTTGAGACCTGTACCGGTCACGCGAGCAGGCCAGTTTCCCATATCCAGCGAACCCGCCGATGCTTTCCATCAAGGTTGATCCGAACGATTCCCGCTCCCTGGTGGATCAGATCGTCGCCGGCATAAGCCGGCAGATCGAGGAGCGCTGCCTGCGTCCGGGTACCAAGCTGCCCTCCATCCGCAAATTGGCCGAGTCCTACGCCATCAGCAGGTTCACCGTGGTCGAGTCCTACGATCGGCTGGTGGCTCAGGGTTATCTCGAGGCCCGGCGCGGCGCGGGGTTCTTCACGACCGCTCCCCGCGAGGCGCCTGTCCGTCATGCGCCTTCGCAGGGCCAGAAGCACAACGAGGAACTGGTCTGGCTGGTCCGCCGCTTGCTGGAAGCGCGCGAGGGGACCGTGCTCGCGGGCGGTCCCTGGCTGCCCAATGAATGGATGGATGAAGCCGGCATCCGGCAGAGCCTGAGCGCGCTGGCGCGCAAGAGCGGCACGCATCTCATCGAATACGGCAATCCCTTCGGCTATCTCCCGCTGCGTGAGCATCTCGTCCTCTTGCTCTCCGAACTGGGGATCACCGCCCGCGCGTCGCAGATCGTGCTGACCCACGGCACGAGCCAGGCGCTCGATCTGATCACGCGCCACTTCGTCAAGCCCGGCGACGCCGTGCTGGTCGACGATCCGGGCTACTACAATCTGTTCGGCAGCCTGCGCCTGCATGGTGCGAAGTTGTTGGGCGTTCCGCGCAATCCCGACGGTCCCGACATCGAGGCCCTGGAGCGGTTGGCCGCCGAGCACGCCCCCCGAATCTATTTCACCCAATCGGCGCTGCAAAATCCGACCGGCACCGATATGAGCCCGCATGCCAGCTTCCGGGTGCTGCAGCTTGCCGAGCAATATGATTTCCTGGTCGTCGAGGACGACATCTTCTGCGACTTCCAGATCCGGAAAACCCCCCGGCTGGCGGCCCTCGACCAGTTCAACCGGGTGATCTACGCCCGCAGCTTCTCGAAGACCTTCTCGGGCAGCCTTCGCGTCGGCTTCCTCGTGGCGGGGCAGGCCATCGCGGACGATCTGGCCGACGTCAAGATGCTCTCCAGCATCACGAGCTCCCAATTCGTCGAGCGCCTGCTCTATTCCATGCTGATCGACGGCCATTATCGGAAATTCCTCACCCGTCTCCACAAGAGGCTGGAGGAAGCCAGGCTGGGCGCGATCCATGCTTTCGAGCGCCTCGGGCTGCAGCTGTTCGTCGAGCCGGAGGCCGGCATGTTCCTATGGGCGCGCTTTGCCCATGTGGAGGATGCCTTGATGCTGACCAAGAGCGCGGAGAGCCACGGGATCGTGCTCGCCCCTGGCGTGGTGTTCCGGCCGCATCTGCAACCCTCGCCCTGGATGCGATTCAACGTGACGACCTGCGACGATCCCGCCCTGCATCGCTGGCTCGCTCATATCGCCGCCCGGCCGAAGGACGAATGGGGATTGCAGGCGGCGGAATAGGCCGACCCGTGGCTTCGCCGCCGCGCGGGCTTCACCTTCGACAACGCTCCCGCCTGGGTTAAGCTCGGCGCCGATGCGCAACCCATCCGCCGATCTTGACTTCGAACGCGCCCTGGCGAAGGAGATCGCCCTCAGCGAGCTGATGCGCATGCGCGTGGTGGCGGTGACCTTGGCCGTCCTGCTGATCGCCGATCAGCTGATCTTCCTCTTCGCCCGCGGGATGATCGAGCAGTTGGTGCAGAAGCCGCTGCCGGGCTGGCTGCCCCTCAGGGTGATCGGCCCGTTCCTCGCCTATGAGACGGTGGCGCTGCTCTTCTTGCGCTACCGCCTGGCCCGCGGCCGCAGCTTCCCGACGATCGCCCGATATGGCAATGCGATCATCGAGACCAGCCTGCCGACGGTCATCCTCTGGTGGATCACCCAATTCGCGAGCCCGGAGTTCGCCTTCGGCGCCTGGCCGGCGATGCTCTACTTCGTCTTCATCGTCGCCTCGACCCTGCGGCTGAACTTTCTGCTTCCCGCCTTCACCGGCGCCGTCGCGGCGGCCGGTTATCTGGGGCTGGTCTTCTGGGTCCTGGCGAACCATGACATCACCACCGACCCGCTCAACTATCTCTCCAAGGCGGCCATCATGCTGTTGGCGGGGGTCATCGCCGGCGTCGTCTCGCTTCGCCTGCGGGCGAAGTTCCGCCAGGTCTTCATGGAGGCGGCCTCGCGCGAGCGCATCACCAATCTATTCGGCCAGCATGTCTCCCCCGCGGTGGTCGATCGCCTGCTGGATCGTCCCGCCGAGTTCGCCGGCGAGGTCAGCGAGGTCTGCGTGATGTTCCTCGACATCCGCAATTTCACGGCCAATGCGCGCGGCCGGCCCCCCGAGGAGGTCGTCGAATTCCTGAACGCCGCCTTTGCCTTCATGATCGAATCGATCGATCGGCATGGGGGTTTCATCAACAAGTTCCTGGGCGACGGCTTCATGGCGATCTTCGGGGCGCCGATCGAAGACCATGCCGCCGCGAGTCACGCCACGGCCGCGGCGCGGGAGATCCTGGCCGAGATCGACCGTCGCGGCCTGCCCGAGGCTCCCTGGCCGCTCAGCATCGGCATCGGGCTGCACATCGGCCCGGCCGTCACCGGCAATGTCGGCTCGCCGCGGCGCAAGGAGTACACCGCCATCGGCGACACCGTGAATCTGGCCTCGCGGCTCGAGCAGCTGACGAAGGAATATTCCGCCCGGCTGATCGTCTCCGATGCGGTGATCGCGGGGCTCGCCGACACGGTCGGCCCCGCGACTTCCCTCGGCGCCGTGGCGGTCAGGGGCTATGCCGAGCCGGTGGGCATCTGGCGGCTCGATTGACGCCGGCATGGGAGATGCCCGAAGTTCATCCAGGGCCGGGACGCCCTCTCAATTGGTGGGTTTGAGGCCCGCCAGGTAGTCGACGATCGGACCCACCTCGTCCTCCGCCACCGGCGCCTTGTAGATATGGATCATCTTGGCGACCACCGCCTGCCCGATGGCTTTCGGCAAGGCCGGCTGGTTCAGCACCATGGCGCCGCCGGCCTGATCCAGGCGGGGCGGCGGCGCGGCTCGCTCGACAAGCCCCGGCGGATACAGCAAAATGTTTCTAGCCCGCTGGAAGACGGCCGTCATGCCGCGGAGGGTGCTGCCAAGCAGGGTGATGTCGGAGAGGAAACGCCCGAGCCCCCGCCGCACTCGAAGACGCCCATGGGTCCAAGAGCTAGACATCGGGAGGAAATTCAGCATGCCCGAGACCGCAACCGTCTTCGCCGCCATCGACAATTTTTCCAAGGGCGGCGTCCAGATCATCGACGACGATCCGAAGAATTACGTCTTCTCCAACATGTTCGAGGTGGCGAGCCGGTCTCGCCCCTATGAGCGCGTCGCGGTCGGCAAGAATTTCGAATATGTCATCGAATGCGCCCGGGCCGAGGGCGCCTCGCCCTGGTATGCCGCCAGCCATGACGAATTCGTCGTCTGCATGGACGGCCGTGTCGAGGTCCAGCTCGTGAAGCTCGACCATCCGGGCAAGGCCGTGCCCGCGGGCAGCGACGGTGCCCATCGTCTCGCGGGCCCGCCGGAAGGGCGCAAGATGGGCCGCATCTCGCTGGGCCGCGGCCATATGGCCCTGCTGCCGGCGGGGGCCGCCTACCGTTTCGATTCCGCCGCGCCCTGCACCCTGATGATCCAGACCATCCAGGGTCCGGAGACGATCGAGCGCTGGGCCGAGATCTGCCAGACCAAGTGATCAGCCCAGACCACGTGATAGGCGAGGAGACGAACCATGGCCATGGCTGATTCCCGCATCGAAGCGCCGACGGCGGCCAATCCGCGCAACCTGCCGCTGCAGAGCAGGCTCGCTATCGGCCCGGCCAGCAACCGGACGGGCTACAAGAGCTTCACCGCCGGCGACTTCGCCTTCCATCGCGACAGCTATTTCACCCATATCATCTGGCCGGGCGGCCGCCATCAGATGCCGGTCGATACCTTCCTGCGCGCCCTGATGCGCGACGTCGCCTGGAATTTCTTCTACGGCACCGTCAATTTCGACCTTGTCTTCGGCACGACGAATTTCTACGGCGAGGTCGAGATGTTCGCCGGGGCCACCAATGAGGCCTTCGTCGCCGCCGGCCGGGATTTCGTCCAGCGCTTCAAGTCCGAGGAGCTGATGGGCATCTTCAAGGCGATGATCGGCGACTGGACCAATGCCGGCTACGACCCCTTCGCCGCCCCCATGGAGACCGGCGCCCCCTGGGGCACCAAGAACGGCGACAATGAACGCGCGGTCACCCGCCTGCGGGTCACCGCGGCGCGCATGGTCGGGCTGGCCGGCGATGTCCCGAAGCGCAGCGACCAGAACGGCTTTCCGGTGAACCGGATGTTCGCCGATGTCGCCCAGGACGAGCCCGACGTGCATGCCGAGCCGGGCTTCGAAGGCGAGGTCGCCGCCTTCAACCTGTTCGCCTATCTCTCGCGCTCGGACGTCACCTGGAACCCCTCGGTCTGCTCGATCCTGCGCGAGAGCCTGTTCTGCCCGACCTCGGAGGAATTCACGCTTCCGGTGGAGCATGGCAACGACCGGGTCGAATGGTTCGTTCAGCTCTCCGACGAGATCATCTGGGCGATCAAGGATCGCGACACCGGGCGTTACCGGGCCCAGGTCGTCTGCAAGGCCGGCGATGTCTGCTGCATGCCCGCCGATATCCGCCACCAGGGCTTCTCCGAGAAGCGCTCCATGC
Source organism: Verrucomicrobiia bacterium (assembly GCA_035482595.1). GTDB lineage: Bacteria > Pseudomonadota > Alphaproteobacteria > Dongiales > Dongiaceae > DASXQK01. The sequence goes on along the minus strand of DATHQQ010000058.1, from coordinate 1,091 downwards.
TGCTGGTCTGGGAGAATGCCTCGGCGAAGATTCCCGAGCTGATCCGCGAGGGCAGGGCGCCCAACGTGCCAGTCACCTTCTGAGCCGGCGGGGAATCCGGCGCCGAGGCGGGATGAGCCTTTCCTTCGTCTACAACGCCTCGCCGGGGCGGGTCCTGTTCGGGGCCGGCAGCCTGGCCAAGCTCGGCGAGGAAGTGCGGCGGCTCGGCCTCGGCCGTGTGCTGGTTCTGGCGACGCCCTCGCATGAGGCCGAGGCCCGCGATCTCGCGGCCGGGCTCGGCAGTCTTGCCGCCGGGGTCCATGCCAAAGCGGTGATGCATGTGCCGGCGGCGATCGCCCGGGCGGCCAGCGAAGAAGCCCGGCGGCTGGCGGCGGATGGCACGGTGGCTTTGGGCGGCGGGTCGGCCATCGGCTTGGCCAAGGCTGTGGCGCTCGAGCTCGGCCTGCCGATCCTGGCGGTGCCGACCACCTATTCCGGCTCGGAGATGACCCCGATCTGGGGGCTGACCGAAGGCGGCATCAAGAAGACCGGGCGCGATCCGCGCGTCCTGCCTCGCACGGTGATCTACGACCCGGCGCTGATCCTCAACCTGCCGCCGGCCACCACCGCGGTCAGCGGCATGAACGCGATGGCCCATTGCGTCGAGGCCCTCTATGCGGCCGACGGCAATCCGATCGCCTCCGCCATGGCGGAGGAGGGGCTGCGCCGCCTGGCGCGCAACCTGCCGGCCGCGGTACGCCGGCCGGCGGATCTGGACGCGCGCGCCGAGACGCTCTGCGGCGCCTGGCTTGCCGGGGCCTGCCTCGGCAGCGTCGGCATGGCCCTGCATCACAAGCTGTGTCACACCCTGGGCGGCAGCTTCAACCTGCCCCATGCGGAGACCCATACGGCGGTCCTGCCCCATGTCGCGGCCTATAACGCGCCCGCCGCACCGGCGGCGATGGCCCGCATCTCAGCCGCCATCGGCGCCGAGGCGGGGCAAAGCGCGGCCGCCGCGCTCTTCGATATCGCACTCGCCTGCGGTGCGAAGATGCGCCTCGCCGATCTCGGTCTGCGCGAAGAGGGTCTCGACCGCGCGGCGGAGCTTGCCT
>DATHQQ010000057.1:0-5216 GCA_035482595.1 Verrucomicrobiia bacterium | reverse complement strand
AAGAGCTCCGACATCTATTGGGGCGCCATTCCCTGGGTGGGACTGCAGCTCGCCATGTGCGCCATCGTTATCGTCTTCCCCGGGGTGGTGACGGATTTCCTGCCCCGGCATGTCGCCGGCAATCCGTCCACGATCGAGCAGGAAATGCCGGCCCCCTCGCCGAACGAAGGCGCGCCGGCACAGATCGATATCAATTGAATCCCTGCTTCGTCATTCCCGCCAAAGCGGGAATGACGGAAGGAGAGTGCGGTGCGGCCTAAGCCTTCTTGGCCGATTGGGCGTAGACGAAATTGTCGAAGGTGTTCTCCGCCACCCGGAACCACAGGTATTCGTCGGCGCGGAATTGCTTCCAGGCGTCATAGACCTTCTTGAACTTCGGATTCTGGGCCGAGATCTGATCGTAGAGCTCGAAGGAGGCCTTGTAGGCGGCCTCCATGACATCGCGCGGGAAGGGCTCGAGGATCGCCCCGCCGGCCACGAGGCGGCGCAGCGCCGGCATGTTGTCGGCGTCGTATTTCGCCAGCATCCAGATATTTGATTCCGCCGCCGCCGCCTCGAACACGGCCTGGTAGGTCTTAGGCAGGGCTTCCCATTGCCTGACGTTGACATAGACCGAGAGCTGGGGCCCGCCCTCCCAGAAGCCGGGGTAGTAGTAGTATTTGGCGACCTTGTAGAAGCCGAGCTTCTCGTCGTCGTAGGGGCCGACCCATTCGGCGGCGTCGATGGTGCCTTTCTCCAGGGCCGGGTAGATGTCGCCGCCGGCAATTTGCTGGGGCACGACGCCGAGGCTGGCCAGCACCTTGCCGGCAATGCCGGCGATGCGGAATTTCAGGCCCTTGAGATCGTCGACGGATTTGATCTCGGTCCGGAACCAGCCGCCCATCTGGGCGCCGGTGTTTCCAGCCGGGAATTGGACGATGTTGTAGTCCTTGAAGAAGTCGCGCATGAGCTCGAGCCCGCCACCGACATACATCCAGGCGTTCTGCTGCCGGGCGTTGAGGCCGAAGGGCACGGCGCAGTCGAAGGCGAAGGTGGGGTCCTTACCGACATAGTAATAGCTCGCCGTCTGGCCGGCCTCGACGGTGCCGTTCTGCACGGCGTCCAGTACCTGCAGGCCGGGAACGATCTCGCCCGCCGCGAAAGGCCGGATCTGGAACTTCCCGTCGGTCGCCGCGGCGATGCGCTGGCACATGCGATCGAGGGCGCCGAAGATCGTGTCCAGGTTCTTCGGATAGCTGGAGGCGAGGCGCCATTTGATCTCGGGCAGGGTCTCGGCGATGGCGGGCCTGGGAAAGCTCGCGGCCAGCGCGGCAACCGCGGCGGCACCCGCCGTCGCTCCACCCAGAAATTTCCGGCGTTCCATAGCTTCGTCTCCCCCGTTGGACTTCGACAGGACGGAAAGGTAGTGGAGAGATGTCGAGGTTCGCAAGCCCGGGCGCAAGCGCGGCGGATCTGACCTCGATGGGGCGGCTATTCCGCCTCGGCGGGCCGGTCCATGAGCGCCCAGCCCTCGGCGCCGAAGGCCTCCAGCGGCCGGAAGCGGACCTTGTAGGCCATCTTGCGGCTGGCCGCGATCCAATAGCCCAGATAGACATAGGGCAATCCGCGCCGGCGGGCTTCCTCGATCAGCCGCAGCACGATGAAGCTGCCCAGGCTGTCGGCCGAGCGCTCGGGATCGAAGAAGCTGTAGACGGCGGAGAGCCCGTCGCTCGACCGATCCACCAGGCAGCAGGCAATGAGCGCGCCGTCGTCATCGCGCAGCTCGAGGAGGCCGCTGTCGATGGGCGTGTCGTCGACCATCGAGCGATAGTCGGCAAAGCCCATGCCGGCCATTTCCCCTTCGCCATGACGCCAGGAGAGATAGCGGTTGAAGAGGGCGTATTGCTCCGATGTCGCCTGGGCCGGCCGGATGGCGTTCCCGAGCCCGGCGTTGCGCCGCATTACCCGGCGCAGCGAACGACCGGGCCGGAACTGGTCGACAACGACCCGCACCGGCACGCATTCCTGGCAGCCATGGCAGGCCGGCCGGTAGGCGACGGCATGGCTGCGCCGGAAGCCGGCCCGGGACAGCAGGTCATAGCTTTCCGCGGCATCGGGCCCGCTGAGCTCGGTCACCAGCTTGCGCTCGCGCCGTCCGGGCAGATAGGGGCAGGAGGCCTCCCGCGTCAGGAGGAAGATGAGCGGACGGGTCCGGGACTGGACGGTCACGGCCTGATCCGCCGGATCACGACAACGCCGCTCAGATAGTCATGCACGGCCCGGCGGCGATCGTTGATCAGCACCACCAGCAGGATCAGCAGGCTGGTTCCCACCACCGTCACATAGAACAGCACCGCCATGAGAAGCGCCTGCCAGAAATCCGGACGCTCACCGTCCCAGCTCCGCACCTCGAGCCCGCAGAACCGCATGCCAAGCGTGGCGCTGCGCCGTCCGCCGACCAGCCAGGCGTGGTAGAGAATGGGAATCAGCAGGAAGGCCACGGAGGTAAGGATCCAGAGCAGGCCGAAGGAGATCAGCACCAGCCAAAGCCAGGCGGCGAACAGCGCCCCGATGATCGCGGCATCGATCAGATAGGCCAGGGGCCGGCGCCAGAGCAATCCGTCGAACAGGACCGGGAAAGCGAAGGGGTCGGGCAGGGTGCCCGTCCAGCGGTCTGACGTCAGATATTGCGACATGCTGCACTCAAGGAACCGCGACCCGAAATTGCACGGTATAGAATTGGACCCGTGCGCCTCCGGGTGCAAGGGGGTCTCTTCAGCCCCGGCTCAGGCGCCTCGATCTCATTCACCCCAGTGCGGCCTGAAGCTCCTCCAGCAGATCCACCTCGTCTTCCACCCCGACCGACAGCCGGACCAGCCCGTCGCCGATGCCGAGCGAGGCCCGGACCTCGGGCGGCAGGGAGGCGTGGGTCATGATCGCGGGATGCTCGATCAGGCTCTCCACCCCGCCGAGGCTCTCGGCCAAAGCGAAGATCTCGCAGCGCTCGAGGAAGCGGCGCGTGTCCTCCAGGCTTCCCTTGAGGATCGCCGTGACCATGCCGCCGAAGCCATGCATCTGGCGTTTCGCCAGCTCATGCTGCGGATGGCTCGGCAGCCCGGGGTAGATGACCTTCTCGATCCGGGGATGCCTTTCCAAGAACCGGGCCACGGCCATGGCATTGCTGCAATGGCGCTCCATGCGAAGCGCGAGGGTCTTCAGCCCGCGCAAAGCCAGAAAACTGTCGAAGGGCCCGGCGATGGCGCCGACGGCGTTCTGAAGATAGGTCAGTCGCTCGCGGAGATCGGCGTTTTCGCCCACCACCAGCACGCCGCCCACCATGTCGGAATGGCCGTTCAGATATTTGGTCGCGGAATGCATGACGATGTCGAAGCCATGTTCGATGGGCCGCTGCACCCAGGGGCTGGCGAAGGTGTTGTCGCAGACGGTGATGATGCCGCGCTTGCGAGCCAGGGCGGCCAGCGCCGAGAGGTCGACCAGCTTCAGCAGCGGGTTGGTTGGCGTCTCCACCCAGAGCATGCGGGTCTCCGGCCGGATCGCCGCCTCGAGGGCCGCGGTGTGGGTCAGATCGACAAAGCTGAAGGCGAGCTTGGCCGAGCGCTCGCGCACCCGGGTGAAGAGCCGCCGGCTGCCGCCATAGAGATCCTCCATGGCGACCACATGATCGCCGCTGTCGAGAAGCTCCAGCGCCGTCGCCGTCGCCGCCATGCCCGAGGCGAAGGCATAGCCGGCGGCCCCGCTCTCCAGATCGCCGATGCAGCGCTCATAGGCGTTGCGGGTCGGGTTCTGGCTGCGGGAATACTCATAACCCTTGTGCTGCCCCGGGCTCTCCTGGACATAGGTCGAGGTGGCGTAGATCGGCGTCATGACGGCGCCGGTCGAAGGGTCGGGGGATTGGCCGGCGTGGATGGTGCGGGTGGCGAAGCCGCGGCGGTTGCTCTTTTTCATGACTCCCCTTGCGGCCCTCAGGCCATGCTGCGGCGCAGATGGTTCAGCAGATCGATGCGGGTGATGAGCCCGAGGAATTCGCCGCCCTCGACGACCAGCGCGACGTGGTTCTTCTCGAAGATCGGCAGCAGATCGGCGGGCGGCCTGCCGACCTCGATCACCTCGAGGCGATCGTTCATGGCGCTGGAGACCGGCTCGCGGAAATGCTCTGGCCGGCCATAGACCGCGAGCAGCAGATCGGATTCGTCGATGATGCCCACGACCTTGCCGCCGTCCAGCACCGGCAGCTGGGAGATTTCATAGAGCTTCATGCGCTGATAGGCGATCAGCAGACTGTCGGTGGGGGCGACGGTAACCGTCGCCCGGTCGGCGTGGCGCCGGGTGATGAGGTCGCGCAGATTGCCCTGCCGGTCGCGGGCAAGCAGGCCCTGGTCCAGCATCCAGTAGTCGTTGAACATCTTGGAAAGATACTTGTTGCCGCTGTCGCAGACGAAGGTCACGACCCGCTTGGGCGTGCGCTGGGCGCGGCAGTATTTCAGCGCCGCGGCGAGCAGGGTGCCGGTGGAGGAGCCGGCCAGGATCGCCTCCTTGCTCAGCAACTCGCGCGCGGTGGCGAAGCTTTCGGCATCGGTGATGGTGAAGGCCTCGCGCACCAGCGACAGATCGCAATTCGGGGGCACGAAATCCTCGCCGATTCCCTCCACCAGCCACGAGCCTGCCGCCGCCGTTTCCCCGGTCGCCACTTTGCGCGCCAGGATGGAGCCCTTCGGATCGGCGAGGATCATGCCCACCTTCGGCGCGACCCGCTCGAAGAAGCGCCCGACGCCGGTCAGCGTCCCGCCGGAGCCGACACCCACCACCACCGCATCGACGTCGTGGTCCATCTGCTCCCAGATCTCGGGCCCCGTGCCTTGTTCATGAGCGAGCGGATTGGCCGGATTGCCGAACTGGTTGACATAGAAGGCGCCGGGGATCTCGGCCGCGAGCCGCTCGGCCATGTCCTGGTAATATTCGGCATGACCCTTGCCGACATCGGAGCGGGTCATGCGCACCTCGGCCCCCAGGGCCCGCAGATGGAAAATCTTCTCCTGGGCCATCTTGTCGGGGATGACGAGGATCAGGCGATAGCCCTTCTGCGAGGCGACGAGGGCGAGGCCGAGGCCCGTATTGCCTGCCGTCGCCTCCACCAGCGTGCCGCCGGGCGGAAGGCGTCCATCGCGCTCCGCTGCCTCGATCATGGAAAGCGCGATGCGATCCTTGATCGAGCCGCC
>DATHQQ010000056.1:0-8218 GCA_035482595.1 Verrucomicrobiia bacterium | reverse complement strand
GGCGGTCGGAGTCCTTCTCGCGCGCCTTCTCGCGGCGCTGCTCCAGCAGCAGGCGGCGGTAATCCTCAAGATCGCCTTCGAAGGCCGTGCAGCGGCCATCGGCGACGAGCCAGAGCCGGTCGGCGGTTAGGCCGATCAGATGCGGGTCGTGGCTCACCAGCACGACGGCGCCCTCATATTCGTTCAGCGCCTGCACCAGCGCCTCGCGCGCATCGACGTCGAGATGGTTGGTCGGCTCGTCGAGGAGCAGGATGTGCGGCGCCTCGCGCGTCATCAGGGCAAAGAGCAGCCGTGCCTTCTCCCCGCCCGAGAGCTTGCCTACGGCGGTGTCCGCCTTGCCGACTCCCAGGCCGAAGCGGGCCAGGTGGGCCCGGTGCTTCTCGACATGCCCGCGCGGATTGCTGCGCTCCATCAGCTGCAGCGGCGTGGCGGCGAGGTCGAGCTCGTCCTGCTGATGCTGGGCGAAATAGCCGATCTTGAGCTTGGGCGAGCGGCGCATGGTGCCGGAGAGCGGCTGCAGCCGTCCGGCGAGCAGCTTGATCATCGTCGACTTGCCATTGCCGTTGGCGCCCAGCAGGGCGATGCGGTCGTCGATGTCGAGGCGGAGATCGACCCGGCGCAGCACCGGCTTGCCCGGGGCGTAGCCCACCTCGACCCCGTCCAGCACCACCAGCGGCGGGGGCAGTGGCTCGGGCGAGGGAAAATCGAAGCTGGCGGTGGCCTGCTCGCTGACGGCGACGATCGGCTGCATCCGGGCCAGCATCTTCAGCCGGCTTTGCGCCTGTCGTGCCTTGCTGGCCTTGTAGCGGAAGCGGTCGATGAAGGCCTGCATATGGGCGCGCTGGGCCGCCTGCTTGTTGGCGGCCGCCGCGGTCTGGGCGATCCGCTCGGCCCGGGTCTGCTCGAAGCGGTCATAGCCGCCGGTGTAGACCGTGAGCTTGCAGGCCTCGAGATGGATGATCTTCTCGACCGTCTTGTTGAGCAGGTCGCGGTCATGGGAGACCAGCAGGATGGCGTGGGGGTAGCTCTTCAGGAAGCCCTCCAGCCAGAGCGTCGCCTCGAGATCGAGATGGTTGGTCGGTTCGTCCAGGAGCAGCAGATCGGGTTGGGCGAAGAGCACGGCAGCGAGCGCCACGCGCATGCGCCAGCCGCCGGAGAAATCGCGGCAGGGACGGGCTTGGGCCTCGGCATCGAAGCCGAGGCCGGCCAGGATGGCGGCGGCGCGGGCCGGGGCGCGATGGGCCTCGATATCGACCAGCCGGGCATGGATCTCGCCGATCCTGTGCGGGTCGCCGGCCGTCTCGGCCTCGGCCAGCAGGCTCGAGCGCTCGACATCGGCGGCGAGCACGGTCTCCAGCAGGCTCTCGGGTCCATCCGGGGCTTCCTGGGCCAGCACCCCCAGGCGCTGGCCCGCGGGCATGGAGATCTCCCCGCCGTCGGCCTGGAGGGTTCCCGCGATGAGCTTCAACAAGGTCGATTTGCCGGTGCCGTTGCGCCCTATAAGCCCGGCATGGTGGCCGTCGGGCAAAGTAAGGGTGATCCCGTCCAACAGGATGCGCCCGGCAATGCGATAGGTGAGGTCGGTGATCTGCAGCATGGCGGCAGGCTCTTAGCATGCCGCGGTTGCGCCCGTCACCGGGCGATCGGTCACAGTCGCCGAGGCCCAACCAGCGAGGTTGCGGGCCGCCCCCGCGGCGTATATGAAGGCGCGATTTTGCAGCGAGCAGGAGCTTGTCGACTTATGGCCATCGAACGGACGCTATCGATCATCAAGCCGGACGCGACCCGGCGCAACTTGACCGGCGAGGTCAATGCCCGGCTGGAGAAGGCGGGCCTTCGCGTCATCGCCCAGAAGCGGCTCTGGCTCTCTCGCGCCCAGGCGGAGAAGTTCTACGAGGTGCACAAGGCGCGGCCGTTCTACAACGACCTCTGCGCCTTCATGACCGGCGGACCCGTCGTCGTTCAGGTCTTGGAGGGCGAGAATGCGGTGGCCCGCAACCGCGAGATCATGGGCGCCACCGATCCGGCCAAGGCGGCGGCAGGGACCATCCGGCGCGATCTGGCCGAATCCATCGAGGCCAATTCCGTGCATGGATCGGATTCCGCGGAGAATGCGAAAGGGGAGATCGCCTTCTTCTTCGCCGGGATCGAGATCGTCGGCTAGATCAGCCTAAGCCCCAGGTCGACCCCAGCCCGGGTCAACCCCAGCCCGGGTCAATCCAAACCTGGGTCAGCCTTTGGCGGCCAGATAGAGCACGAGAGCGAGCACGATCACCGCGCCGATGAGGGCGTATTTCATCAGGCGGCAGAAGTCGTGCCACATGCGCTGGTGATCGGCGAGCATCCGGTCGTCTGCGTTCATTCTCGGCACTCCAAATCCTGGAACGATCCCGCCAGGGATGTAGCCCATGCCGTGGCGAGGGGTCAACCGGGGGGATTGGGCAGGAGCGCCGCGGGGTCGCCGGGCGCGTCGACGACCGTGCGTTCCTCCACCACCCGGACCCGCCCCGCGGCCACGAGGCCGAGGGCCAGCGGATAGAGCCGGTGCTCGGCGGCGAGCACGCGAGCCGCCAGGCTCTCCTCGTCATCGCCGGGCAGCACAGGCACCGCCGCCTGGGCGATGATCGGCCCGGTATCGGTCTCGAAGCGCACGAAATGCACGGTGCAGCCGGCGAGCTTGACGCCCGCCTCCAGCGCGCGGCGATGGGTATGGAGTCCGGGGAAGGCGGGCAGCAAGGAGGGGTGGATGTTGATCATCCGATCCCGCCATCGGGCGGTGAATTCCGGCGTCAGCAGGCGCATGAAGCCCGCCAGGCAGATGAAATCGACATGCGCCGCCGCCAGCGCCTGGTCGAGCGCCTGATCGAAGTTCGCCCGGTCGGGATAGTCGCCATGGGGAACGACGCGGGTCGCGATCCCGGCCGAGGCGGCATAGGCAAGACCCGCCGCATCCGCCCGGTTCGAAAGCACCAGCGCGATCTCCCCATCCACGGCCCCGCTCCGGCAGGCGGCGATCAGCGCCTGCATATTGCTGCCGCGGCCGGAAATCAGGATGGCGAGCTTCAGCCGTGCCATGCCGCGGCCATGCCCTGCACCAGAGCGCCCGGCATATCCGCCGGGCGCGGCAGGACGCGGCCGATGCGATAGACCTTCTCCCCCGCTTGCGTAAGCAGGGCGGCCAGCGCCTCGGCATCCTCGGGCGCCGAGACCAGCATCATGCCGATGCCGCAGTTGAAGGTGCGTGCCAGCTCCGCATCGGGAACGCCGCCGGATCGTGCGAGCCAGCGGAAAACGGCGGGAAGGGGCCAGGTGCCGGCATCGAGCTCGGCGGCGAGACCCTCCGGCAGCACCCGGGGAATATTCTCATAGAGCCCGCCGCCGGTGATGTGGGCCATGGCCTTGACGCGGCCGCCGTGGGCGGCGGCAAGGCAGCTGCGGACATAGATCCGCGTCGGGGTCAGCAGCGCAGCGCCAAGGCTTTGCGCCGGATCGAAGGGGGCGGGGGCGGCATAATCCAGCCCCTCGGCCTCGACCACCCGGCGCACCAAGGAAAAGCCGTTGGAATGGAGCCCGGCCGAGGCCAGGCCGAGGATGACATCGCCGGATGCGACCCGGCTGCCGTCGATGATGGAGTCGCGCTCCACCGCGCCCACGGCGAAGCCCGCCAAATCGTAATCGCCGTGCGCATACATCCCGGGCATCTCGGCGGTTTCGCCGCCGACCAGGGCGCAGCCCGCCTGGCGGCAGCCCTCGGCGATGCCGGAGACGATGGCGCGCCCCGCCTCGACGGAAAGGCGGCCGGTGGCGAAATAATCGAGGAAGAACAACGGCTCGGCGCCCTGGACGACCAGATCGTTGACGCACATGGCGACGAGGTCGATGCCGACGGTATCGTGGCGGTCGAGGGCGATGGCGACCTTCAGCTTGGTGCCCACCCCGTCGGTGGTCGAGACCAGGATGGGATCGCGATAGCCGGCGGCCTTCAGGTCGAACAGGGCGCCGAAACCGCCGAGTCCCGCCTGGGTTCCGCGTCTGGCGGTGCTGGCCGCCATGGGCTTGATCGCCTCGACCAGGGCCGCCCCGGCATCGATGTCGACGCCGGCCTCGCGATAGCTGCGGGTGTTTATGGCGTCCTCCGTGGCGATAAGCTATAAAACGGCCGGTGCAAAATACTTGATCCGAGGCGCTTTGCAATGATCCTCCGCGCAGCGCTGGGCATGCTGTTTTGCTTGCTCTTCGCTCTACCCTGCCGAGCCGATAACCAGTCGGCGATGGCCGTCCCGGGTGTCAGCGTCGACGTCACGGCGAGCGATGCCGTCTCCGCCCGCGAGAAGGCGCTCCTCGAAGGCCAGCGCCAGGCGCTGAGCCAGCTGCTGACCCAGCTTGCCACGCCGGCGGATATAGCCAAGCTGCCGCCGCTCAGCGATGCCCAGATCACCGATATGGTGGCCGATTATCAGGTCGAGTCCGAGAAGGTCTCGAGCGTGCGCTATATCGGCCAGATCACCTTCCGCTTCCGCGCCGATGCGGTCAGCAGCTATCTGGGCCAGGGCGGCATCACCACCACCAGCGTCGGGGCCGGTCCGCCAGTCCTCGTCCTGCCGGTGCTGACCAGCGGCGGCAAGAACCTGCTCTTCGAGGACGGCAATAGCTGGCTCGCGGCCTGGAACCAGCACCGGCCGGCCGACGGGGTCGTCCGCCTGGTCCTGCCCCTGGGCGATGCCGCCGACGTGGCCGCCATCTCGGGCGACGAGGCGCTGGCCGGCAATTCCGCCAAGCTTCAGGCGCTGGCCACCCGCTATGGCGTGGGCGAGGTCGTGGTTGCCGATGCCAAGGTGGACCCGGGCAATCTCGCTTTGGCGACGAAGCGCTATACCCCGGCCGGGGCCGTTGGCGGGTTCGAGGACAAGTTCGCGGGCGATCCCGATACCGCTTATGTCGCCGCGATCGACCGGGTGGCGACCCAGGTGCAGCAGGATTGGATCGCGCAGAACCAGGTCACCTCCAACGTCGAGCAGCGGCTGACCGTGGAAGCGCCCCTGGGCTCCCTGGCGCAATGGAGCGAGATGAACCAGCGCTTCGCCGCCGTCGCCACGCTGCGCCATGTGGATGTCGTCTATCTCATGCGCGGGCGGGCCGAACTCGACCTGGTCTTCGTCGGCGATCGCGGTCAACTCGCCCAGGCCCTCGGGCAGCAGGGCATGCTGCTCCAGGACACGGCGGACGGACACACCACGCTCAGCCTCGCCGGCGGCACCCAGCCTTGAACGCTCGGCAACCGAGCCTCCTCCTCCTGTCTCTGCCGAACTTCATCAGCCTGGCCCGACTCCTGGCCGTGCCGGCGGCCGTCTGGCTGATCGTGACCGATCATTTCACCGCCGCCTTCTGGCTCTTTGTCGCCGCGGGGGTCTCGGATGCCCTCGACGGATATCTGGCGCGAATCCTGCGCAGCCGCACATTGCTGGGCGCCTATCTCGACCCGCTCGCCGACAAGGCGCTGCTGACCAGCGTTTATGTCAGCCTGGGCTATGTCGAGGAAATGCCGAAGTGGCTGGTGATCCTGGTCGTCTTCCGCGACGTGCTCATCGTGGGCGGCGCCATCCTCTATCAGACCCTGACCCAGCGCCTGAAGATGGAGCCGCTCTTCATCAGCAAGGTGAATACGGCCGCCCAGATCGCGCTCGCAGCACTGATCCTGGCCCAGCTCGGCCTTGGCTTCGACAGCCATGGCGGCGATCAGGTCCTGACCTATGCCGTCGCGGCCACGACGCTGGTGTCGGGGGGCGCCTATATCCTGCGATGGGGTTGGCGCATCGCCCATATCGAGGCCCCCTGATGGCGGGCGAGCCGATCGACAGGGCGCGCCAGATCCGATTCTGGCTGCTGGCGCTCCTCGGTTTCCTTCTCTTCCTCTATCTGCTGCGCGCCATGCTGTTGCCCTTCGTCGCCGGCATGGCCGTGGCTTATTTCCTGGATCCCGTCTGCGACAGGCTGCAGCGCCTGGGCTGCACGCGGGTCTGGGCGACGACCATCGTCAGCGTCTGCTTCGCCCTGGTGTTGGTCCTGGCGATCCTGTTGATCCTGCCGACGCTGCAAAGCCAGATCGTGAGTTTCGCCCAGCGCTTGCCGGGCTATCTCGACCGGCTCTTGAACACGGTCTGGCCCGAGCTGCAGAAGCTGGGCGCGCGGCTGGGCATCGAAAGCCTGGCCGATCTGCGCAGCCAGGCCAGCGGCCAGGTGGGCGCCATCGTCGCCTGGCTCGGCGGCGCGCTGGCCGGGCTGATCACCAGCGGCGTGGCGCTGGCCAATCTCCTGTCGCTGCTGTTCATCACCCCCGTCGTCGCCTTCTATCTGCTGCGCGACTGGGATCGGCTGAAGCGCGAGACCGATTCGCTGCTGCCCGAGCGCCATGCGGCCACGATCCGTCAGCAGCTCTCCGAGGTCGACCGCACGCTCGCCGGCTTCGTCCGGGGCCAGGCGACGGTCTGCCTGGTCCTGGCCGCCTTCTACGGCATCGGGCTCACCGTGATCGGCGTCGATTTCGGCCTTGCCGTGGGGATCGGCATCGGCCTCATCTCCTTCATCCCCTATCTCGGCAGCATCACCGGCTTCATCGTCTCGGTCGGCATCGCTTTGGCGCAGTTCGACAGCTGGCTGCCCATCGGCACGGTGGTTGTCCTCTTCGCCTGCGGCCAGTTTCTGGAGGGCTATGTCCTGACGCCCCGCCTGGTCGGCGATCGGGTCGGGCTGCATCCGGTCTGGGTCATCTTCGCGTTGCTCGCCGGCGGCACGCTCTTCGGTTTCGTCGGCCTGCTGTTGGGGGTGCCCGCGGCGGCGGTCATCGGCGTGCTCATCCGCTTCGCCGCCGCCCGCTACCGCGAGAGCCGCTATTACCGCGGCGATCCCTCATGGCCCAGCTCCCCCTCGAGCTAGGGCACCGCGCCTCCTATGGGGGCGAGGATTTCCTGGTCGCCCCCTGCAACGAGGCCGCGGTCGCCTGGCTCGACCGCTGGCCGGACTGGCCCGGCCCCGGCCTGGCGATCCATGGGCCGGCGGGCTGCGGCAAGACCCACATCGCCCATGTGTTCCAGGCGGGGGCACAGGCGCGGCTGCTGCGCCCGGGCGACCTCGAGCAGGCCTCCCCGGCGGGGTTGATCGAGGGCTATCGCGCCTGCGTCCTCGACGAGGCCCCGCCCGTGCCCGAGCGTCCTTTGCTCCATCTCTTCAATGCGCTCGCCGAGAAGGGCGGGCATCTCCTGATCGTCTCGCGGCTGCCGCCGGCGCGCTGGGGCCTGGGACTGCCCGATCTCGCCTCGCGGCTCTCGGCCCTGCCGGCGGTGCGCATCGATCCGCCCGACGACAGCCTGGTGGAGGCGCTGCTGGTGAAGCTCTTCGCCGATCGCCAGATCACGGTGGCGCCCGGGGTCGTCGCTTATCTGACGGCGCGGCTCGAGCGCAGCTTCGATGCGCTGCTGCGGGCGGTCGAACGTCTCGATCGCGAATCCCTGGCCCGGCATCGGCGCGTCAGCCTGCCGCTGGCCCGCGAGATCGTCGAGCGGGGCGGGGCGTGATGGCGCCGATCCTCGTCCTGATCCGGCCCCAGCAATGGATCAAGAACCTCTTCGTGGCGGCCCCGCTCTTCTTCACGCCGGCGGCGCTGTCCCCGGGGGCGGTAGGGCGGGTCGCCCTCGGCGTTGGCTGCTTCTCGGCGCTGGCCTCGGCCATGTATGTGCTGAACGACTGGTGCGACCGGGAGAGCGACCGCCAGCATCCACGGAAGCGCCTGCGTCCGCTGGCTGCCGGCGAGGTCGGCACCGCCCCGGCGCTTCTCCTTGCCCTCGGCCTCGCCGCCGCCAGCTTCGCGATCGCCCTCCTGCTGCTGCCCTTCGCCTTCACCCAGGTGCTCGTGGGCTATGCCGGCCTCAATCTCGCCTATTCCTTCGGGCTGAAGCGGATCGCCATCCTCGACGTGCTGCTCATCGCCATCGGCTTCGTGCTCCGGATCTATGGCGGCGGCTTCCTCATCGGCGTCGTGCCCACGGTCTGGATCGTCGCTTGCACCCTGCTCCTGGCGCTATTCCTGGCGCTCGCCAAGCGCCGCGACGATATCGTGCGCGGCATGGAAGCGGGGCATCGCCCGAGCCTCGCCGGCTACAACGCCCCCTTCCTGGACACGGCCATCGCCATCGTGCTCGCCGCTTTGCTGGTCAGCTATCTC
>DATHQQ010000055.1:0-3671 GCA_035482595.1 Verrucomicrobiia bacterium | reverse complement strand
TACCCGCAACCCGACCCAGTCGCTGCTCGAGGAGCGGATGGCGAGCCTGGAAGGCGGCGAGGCGGGTCTGGCCCTGGCCTCGGGCATTGGCGCCATCTCGAGCCTTGTATGGACCCTCGTCAGCGCCGGGGAGGAGATCGTCATCGACCATACGATCTATGGCAGCTCCTTTGCCTTCTTCACCAAGGGCCTCAGCCGCTTCGGCATCACCACGCGTCTGGCCGATCTGACCCGGCCGGAGACGCTTCAGCCCTTGCTCAACGACAAGACCCGGCTGGTCTTCTTCGAGACGCCGGCCAATCCCAATCTCCGGGTCATCGATATCGCGCGCATCGCCGGCATCGCCCATGAGGCCGGAGCCACTGTCGCCGTCGACAACACCTTCGCCTCGCCGGTCCTGCAGCGGCCCCTGGAGCATGGCGCGGATGTGATCGTGCATTCCGCCACCAAATATCTCGGCGGCCACGGCGACCTCCTGGGCGGCATCGCGGTGGGCAAGGCCCAGCTGGTCGGGCGAATCCGCGGCATCGGGCTGCGCTGGATGACGGGGGCGACGATCTCGCCCCTCAATGCCTTTTTGATTTTGCGCGGCCTCAAGACCCTGGAGATCCGGATGGCTCGACATTCCGCCTCAGCCATGTCCGTGGCGGAGCTGCTGGCTGGTCACAAGGCGGTCTCTCAGCTCTCCTATCCCGGGCTCAGATCCTTTCCGCAATATGAGCTGGCAAAGCGGCAGATGTCGGCGCCGGGCGGACTCATCGCCTGCGAGCTCGCCGGCGGCATCCAGGCGGGGCTTGCCTTCATGAACCGGCTGAAGCTGGTCACCCGCGCGGTCAGCCTCGGCGATGCCGAGACGCTGATCCAGCATCCCGCGACCATGACCCACGCCGCCTATAGCCCGGAGGAGCGTGCCGCCCATGGCATCGGCGATGGGCTGCTGCGTTTCTCGATCGGGCTGGAGAATGTCGACGACATCCTGGACGACATCCAGCAGGCCTTGGACGCGGTCTGATGCCTTCCTAGATCAAGGAGGCGCGATGCAATTCCTGGAGATGGCGATGAGCAGCTCGACCAAGCCCGAGACGACCGATTGGAAGTTCGATGGCGTGAAGGTGATCCCCGGCGACAGCCTCGACGCCAATACCGCGCAGACGCCGGGCATGAGCCGCGCGGCGGCGATCAATTTGGCCCGGGTCGGGGCGCAGAAGATCTGGGCGGGGACCGTGCACATCCATCCCGATGCCAAGACCGGCGCCCATCATCACGGCGCGCTGGAGAGCGTGATCTATGTGGTCAAGGGCCGCGCTCGGATGCGCTGGGGCGAGCATCTCGAATACGCCGGCGAGGCGGGTCCGGGCGATTTCATCTACATCCCGCCCTATGTGCCGCATCAGGAGATCAACGCCTCGAAGGACGAGATCCTGGAATGCGTGCTGGTGCGCAGCGACAACGAGGCCGTGGTGGTGAATCTCGATATCGAGCCGGTGGAGAAGCCCGAGACGGTCCCCTGGATCGATCCGATCCACAAGCACGGGTGATCGGCCCGCGTTGCAGGCGCTCTTGCTCTTGGAGGGGGAAGAGATGCCGCCGCCGGTTGGGTTGGGGGTGGACCGGCGGCGGCGAACGCGCCAGGGGACGAGGGGGCTGGCGCGTACTCTGCTGCGATTCGCCTGAGCGTCCCGCAGCGGAACTCGTGAACCTGCCTTCTTCGTCCTCCGTCAAAGCAGCGGGAGGATATAGCCCGCCAGACCACCGAGAGAGAGGACGATCGCTGCCGCGATAACGAGCGTGAGACGCATCATGGCTTTGCTCCTGAGAACCAGGGTGAAGCCGACCGCATGCAACGAGGTCAGGATAAACAAAGCCGCCCCCGCAGGTGCGGTGTTAAATTTAGGCCAGCGCTCGGAATGCGGAAAATCGTGTGACAGGCGTCGATGGTTAGAATTGTTTTTTTTCAGCGTGATATCGGGTCAAGATCATCTGCTGCAGCAAGCTGACCGCCGATCTCATAGATCCCGGGAAGCCGCAGGGCATGACCTGCGGTTGAGGCGCTCTCTACTGCAGCAGGCCTTCGACGGCATAGATGCGGAAATTCGCGTATCTATCCCCCACCTTTTTGGCTGATTTATAGGCCGCAGAATCGAACGCGGCCTTTGCCTTTTCCATATTCTCGAAGACCATGATGGCAATGCGTGGTTTGGGTGGCTCACCGTACAGGGCCGCGGTCTCACCGCCGCGAACGATGTATTTGCCGCCGCCATCGGCAATCGCCCTTATGGCCGCCGGCACATACTCCTTTTCATAGGGCGCCGGGTTCGTCACCTCGATCTCGGCGACGACATAGCCGGGCGGTTTGGCCTGGGCATGGAGCGCCTGGTCGGCAGCAACGCCGACCGCGAGACCGGCCAAGATGGACAAGGCGGCGGTGTAGCGCGTCTTCATCATTTTCTCCTGCTGACGGTTGGCGACCACGGACCGCAGTAGAAACATATTCCTTCGCAGCCAACGATCGGGAGCAGTTGCAGGCTATCGCTTTTCAGGCGACCGGACAGGGCAACCTGATCAGCGGCCAAATTTGCAAACTCGGGCTAGTTCCGTTCTTTCGCCCGACGCACGGGGCCCCTGATATTATTCGAAGAAATGGTGGGCGCTGTAGGGATTGAACCTACGACCCCACCCGTGTGAAGGGTGTGCTCTCCCGCTGAGCTAAGCGCCCGAGGTCGATCGGCGCGGCTCTCTTACGGCGGCCCCGATCCTATGTCAACGGGCGCTCTCGTCAAGCTCAGCCCGGCAATGCCGTCTTGCCCGGGGATCGCCGAGGACCTAGCTTTGCGTTCACCCATGAAACCCCTGCATTTGATTCCGGCCTTGTTCGGCCTTGCCGCCATCGCCCTCGTCGCCCCGGCCGGCGCCGCGCAGCCCGCCCCCATCAAGCTGCAATACACTGGCTATCTGGTCGATGCCCCCGTTCTCGACGCCCGGGTGGAGGTGGCCCGCGACGCCGAGGGCGGCCCCTATCGCATGAGCATGTCGACAGGGCTCATCGGCGTGCTGGGCGACATGGTTCCCTTCCACTTCAAGGCCTCGAGCCTCGGCCAGGATGAGGCGGTCGGGCTCCAGCCGTCGAGCTATCGCAGCGAGACCTCGATCTACGACAACCGGCAGAGCGTGATCCTGAGCTACGGGCCCGGCGGCAGCGTCACCCTTACCGACGACCCGCCGACCGAGGAAGGGCAGTACGCGGTCGCCCAGGGCGGCCTGGCCGGCACCGTCGATCCTTTGAGCGCGGCGCTGGCGATCATCGTCAAAGTCAGCGAGCAGGGAAACTGCGCCGGCAAGTTCCGGATCTTCGACGGGGCCCGGCGCTACGATCTGTCGCTCTCGCCGGCCCCCGACGGTCTCGCCGCCCCGCGGCTGCCGGTGGCCCCCAAGGTCCAGGCGACGGCTTGCGACGCGGCGGTCGATCTCGTCTCGGGCTTTCCCCAATACGCCATCAATGCCGGCATGTATCCCACCACGGCGCGCTTCTGGCTGGCCCGCGGCGTCGTGGGCTCGGCGCCGGTGCTCCTGCGGCTGGAGGCCGAAAGCGCGCTCGGCAAGATGCATTTCGATCTGCGCGCCGTCCTCCCTTAAGGGAAGGATTCCAGTGCCGCCGGGATTTCCGCGAAATC
>DATHQQ010000054.1:0-4732 GCA_035482595.1 Verrucomicrobiia bacterium | reverse complement strand
GCGCCATGGCCCAAATGGCTGGAATACGCAACGGCTCGACCCTTCTCATCGCCTGCGGCGCGCTGGCCCGCGAGGTGGTCGAGCTGAAGCGGATCCACGGCTGGGACCGGCTCGACATCACCTGCCTGCCGGCGATCTGGCACAACCGGCCGCACAAGATCCCCGAGGGGGTGCGGCGCAAGATCCGCGCCGGGCGCAAGACCCATGAGCATATCCTCGTCGCCTATGGCGATTGCGGCACCGGGGGCGAGCTCGACCGGGTGCTGGCGGAGGAGGGGGTGGAGCGGATCGAGGGCCCCCATTGCTATCAGTTCTATGCCGGCACGGTGGATTTCGAGGCGCTGATGGAGCGCGACCCGACCTGCTTCTTCCTGACCGATTACATGGTCCGCCATTTCGACCGGCTGATCATCCAGGGCCTGGGCATCGACCGCCATCCCGAGCTGCGCGACGACTACTTCGGCAATTACACCCGCCTCATCTATCTGGCTCAGATCGAGGATCCCAGGCTGAAGGAAAAGGCGGAGGCTGCCGCTCTCCGGCTGGGCCTTGCCTTCGACTATCGGCTCACTTCATATGGCGAGCTCGAAGGCTTCATCGACGGCGCCCTGAAATCGGGCAAGAAACCAGCGGATACCGGAGCGGAGAGCACGCCATGGCGCAGCTGATCGTCGTCTATTGGCGTGACATCCCCGCCCAGGTGATCGTCAAGCGCGGCCGCGTGACGGCCAAGCGCCAGCTGACGGAGCGCTTCGAGAAGGCGATCGACCGGGCGGCGATGCGGGCCAATCTCCGCGACACGGATTCCTACCTCGCCGAATGGCGCCGCGCCGATCCGGTGGATTGCGGCGAGGATCTCGAAGCCGAGGCCGCCGCCGCCGCCGAGCGGCTGGAGGCCGAATATGACGAGGTGCTGCTGACGTCCCTCGTCGACAAGGGCGGCGTCGCCTGAGCGCCCCGCCGAACCGGAACGCCCGAGGGATCCCCTCATGAGCCCCACATCCAACGGCCGGCTGGAGGCCCTGCTGCGCAGCGGCGCCTTCGTCATGACGGCGGAGACCTCGCCCCCCGACGCCGCCGCGCAAGCCGCGGTGCTGGAGCGCGCCGGCTGCCTGAAGGGCCTGGCCGACGCCGTCAATGTCACCGACGGCGCCGGGGCCAGGGCGCATATGTCGGCCTTCGCCTGCGCCGTGGTGCTCGCCCAGCATGGCATCGAACCGGTGCTGCAGTTCACCATGCGCGATCGCAACCGCTTGGCGCTTCAGGGCGATCTCATCGGGGCTGCGACCTTGGGCATTCCCAATATCCTCTGCCTGCATGGCGACGATCCGAAGAACGGCGACCAGCCGGAGGCCAAGGCGGTTTACGACATCGACAGCCGCGGGCTGATGGCCACGGCGCGGCGGCTGCGCGAGCAGGGCACGCTGCCCACCGGCCGCGCCATCGTGCCGCCGCCGCGGCTCTTCATCGGCGCGGCGGACGCGCCCCAGGATCCGAAGCCCGATTGGAAGCCCGAGACGCTGAAGGCCAAGATCGAGGCCGGGGCGGATTTCGTGCAGACCCAGTATTGCTTCGATCTCGGCCTGCTGCGCCGCTACCTGGCGCGGCTCCGCGAGCACGGGATATTGGAGCGGCTCTTCATCATCGTCGGAATCGGCCCCATCGCCTCGGCCAAATCGGCGCGTTGGATGAACGAGAATCTCTTCGGGGTGAATATCCCGCCCGCCATCGTCGAGCGGCTGGAGGGAGCCGCCGATCAGCGCGCCGAGGGCCGCAAGATCTGCGTCGAGCTGCTGCAGGAGCTGGCGGAGATCGACGGCGTCGCCGGCGCCCATCTCATGGCCCCGCGTCAGGAGCAGTCCATCGCCGAAGCCATCGCCGACTCCGGCCTGCTGAAGAATCGGCGAGCGGCGTGATGAACATCTCTTTCCGTCATTCCCGCGAAAGCGGGAATCCAGGGCAAGCGACGAGTCCTGGGGCCCTGGATTCCCGCTTTCGCGGGAATGACGAATTGGGAGGCGGGGCTTAATCATGTACGCCGTCCGACTCTTTTCCGTGCGCCATTCCCGCGGCCTCGAGCGCCTCTACAACATGCTCGAATCCGGCCTGGTCATGCTGGCTCCGGTCATGAAGCGGATCGGCTATCAGCGGCTGGATAAGCCAGTGGCCGCCGTCGAGCGGGCGGTCAAGGGCTTCCTCTTCGACTGCCAGATGTGCGGCCAATGCGCGCTCTCCTCGACCGGCATGTCCTGCCCGATGAATTGCCCGAAAAACCTGCGCAACGGACCCTGCGGCGGGGTGCGGGAGAACGGGCATTGCGAGGTCAAGCCCGAGATGAAATGCGTCTGGGTTCAGGCCTGGCAAGGGGCAAGCCATATGCGCAAGGGCACCGCCATCCTCGATGTGCAGAAGCCCGTCGACAACCGGCTGAAGGGTCATTCCTCCTGGCTGCGCGTCGTGCGCGAGAAGACCGAGCCGCCGCCGCCGGGCAAGCCAAAGTCGCCGGCCGCCAAGCCCGCCACTGCGACGCTCCCTGTTGGGACGCCCCCTGTTGGGACGCCCCCTATTGGGACGCCCCCGGGCCCCGCGAGCGCGCCGTGACGCCGCAGACCTATATCGATCCCGGCGATCCGTTGCCGCCGCTGCCGGGCCACAGCTCCCGCGGCCGGCTGGAGCGCGTCCTGCGCGAGGGCAAGTTCGCCGTCACCTCCGAACTGAACCCGCCGGATTCCGCCGACCCGCAGGAGGTCTACGACCGCGCCCTCGTCCTCTCCGAGGTCTGCGACGCCATCAACGCCACCGACGCGTCCGGTGCCAATGTGCATATGTCGAGCGTCGGCATCTGCAGCCTGCTGACGCGGGCGGGCTATGCCGTGGTGATGCAGATCTCCTGCCGCGACCGCAACCGCATCGCCATCCAGGGCGATGTGCTGGGCGCGGCCGCCATGGGGGTGGCCAACATCCTCTGCCTCACGGGCGACGGGGTGCAGGCCGGCGACCAGCCCCAGGCGAAGCCGGTCTTCGATCTCGACAGCAGCTCGCTGCTGGAGACCATCCGCGTCATGCGCGACAAGAGGATGTTCCTCTCCGGGCGCAAGATCACCATGCCGCCGCAGGTCTTCCTGGGGGCGGCGGCCAATCCCTTCACCCCGCCCTATGACTACCGGCCCCTGCATCTGGCCAAGAAGATCGCGGCCGGGGCGCAGTTCATCCAGACCCAGTATTGCTACGACATGCCGCTGCTCGAGCGCTTCATGGCCAAGGTGCGCGAGCAGGGACTGCATCGGAAGTGCTTCATCCTGGTGGGCGTCGGGCCGCTGGCGACGGCGCGCGGCGCGCGCTGGATGCGCGCCAATGTGCCGGGCATCCATATCCCCGATCCGGTCATCGCCCGCCTGGAAGGGGCGAAGGACCAGAAGCTCGAAGGCAAGAAGATCTGCATCGAGCTGATACAGCAGATCCGCGAGATCGAAGGCGTGGCCGGCATCCATGTGATGGCCTATCGCCAGGAAGAGCTCGTTTCGGACATCATCACCTCATCAGGTATCATGCGAAATCGCGCGCCGCGCCGTGCGGCCAAGGAAAGGACTGGCTAGGAACATGACCGACACCGTTATCTCCTCGGCGACCAAGGAGGTCGTCATCGGTTTCGAGCGCCCCTTCGTGCTGATCGGAGAGCGCATCAACCCCACCGGCCGCAAGCTGCTCGCCGCCGAGATGGCCGCTGGCGACTACAGCCGCGTCCAGGCCGATGCTCTGGCCCAGGTCGCCGCCGGGGCCAATATGCTGGACGTCAATGCCGGCATTCCGCTGGCCGATGAACCGCGCATCCTGGCCGAGACAATTCAGCTCGTGCAGTCCCTGACCGATGTGCCGCTTTCCATCGACTCTTCCATCGTCGATGCGCTGGAGGCGGGCCTCAAGGTCTACAAGGGCAAGGCGCTGCTGAATTCCGTCACCGGCGAGGAGGAGCGGCTGGAGAGCGTGCTGCCGCTGGTGAAGAAATACGGGGCCGCAGTCGTCGCCATCTCCAATGACGAGACCGGCATCTCCGAGGATCCCGACCAGCGCTTCGAGGTGGCGAAGAAAATCGTCCACCGCGCCCGCGACTACGGCATCCCCTATTCGGACATCGTCGTCGATCCGCTGGTCATGCCGGTGGGGGCCCTCAACCAGGCGGGGCGCAGCGTGTTCCATCTGATCCGCCGCCTGCGGGAGGAGCTCAAGGTCAACACCACCTGCGGCGCGTCGAACTTCAGCTTCGGCCTGCCCAATCGTCACGGGCTCAATGCGGCCTTCCTCTCCATGCTGATCGGCGCCGGCATGACCTCCGCCATCACCAACCCGCTGCATGCGGAGGAGATGACGGCGGTGCTGGGGGCCGATGTCGCCATGGGCCACGACATGAACTGCATGCGTTGGATCCAGAAATTCCGTGAGCCGATGGCCGAGGGCGAGGACAGCGCGCGCTCCCGCAGAGAGGCGCGCCGCCGTCGTGCCTGATCAGCCAAGCAAACCCGACGCTCTCGTCGTCTTCATGCCCTCGGGGCGGCGCGGCCGCTTCCCGCTGGGCACGCCCCTGCTCCAGGCGGCGCGCAGCCTGGGCGTCGACATCGATTCGGTTTGCGGCGGCCGCGGCATCTGCGGGCGCTGCCAGATCGAGATCGCCGAGGGGGAGTTCCCCAAGCTGGGGTTGACCTCGGCGGCGGACCATCTCTCCGGCTTCGGCGCC
>DATHQQ010000053.1:0-9168 GCA_035482595.1 Verrucomicrobiia bacterium | reverse complement strand
CGCGGCATGGGAATCTTCGAGGTCTACCGTCTGGGAAAGGTGGAGGCGCCCGTGGCGGCGCCCGTCGCTTCCTAATTCCGCCGCAATCCGATAGACACTTGCCGCCATGGCGCTGATTCGATCGATTGCCACCGTCGGCGGCTACACCATGGCCAGCCGGGTGCTCGGATTCGTGCGCGACGTGCTGATCGCGCGCGTGCTGGGCACGGGCGAGATGGCCGATGCCTTCTTCGTCGCCCAGCGCCTGCCCAATCTGTTCCGCAGCCTCTTCGCCGAGGGCGCCTTCAACGCCGCCTTCGTGCCGCTGTTCAACCGCGAGCTGGCCGAGGGCGGCCATGCCTCGGCCAAGCGCTTCGCCGAGCAGGCCATGTCGGTGCTGCTGAGCGCGCTGCTGGTCTTCACTATCGCGGCCCAGATCTTCATGCCTTGGCTGATGCATGTGATCGCCCCGGGCTTCATCGGA
The DNA here is from genome assembly GCA_035482595.1 of Verrucomicrobiia bacterium. GTDB lineage: Bacteria > Pseudomonadota > Alphaproteobacteria > Dongiales > Dongiaceae > DASXQK01. Next base: position 8,705 of record DATHQQ010000053.1, on the reverse strand, counting down.
CGGCAGGCCGAATTCGCCATGGCGGTGCAATTCACCCAGGTGACCTTCCCCTATCTCCTGTTCATGTCCCTGACCGCCCTTCAGGGCGGGGTGCTGAACTCCCTCAACCGCTTCGCCCATGCGGCCGCGGCCCCCATCATGCTGAACGTGACCATGATCTTGGCCCTGGTCCTGGTGGCGCCGGCGACGGGGCTGACAGGGCTCGCCCTCTGCTGGGCCATGGCCATCGCCGGGATCATCCAGTTCCTCTGGATGGTAATTGCCTGCCATCGCGCCGGCATGGCCCTCCGGCTGCCCTGGCCACGGCTCACGCCCGGCGTGAAGCGGCTGCTGAAGCTGATGCTGCCGGGAATCATGGGCTCCAGCGTCATGCAGGTGAACCTGCTGATCGGCACCATGGTCGCCACCAGCCAGCCCGCGGCCGTCTCCTATCTGTATTACGCCGACCGGATCTATCAATTGCCCTTGGCCGTGATCGGATCGGCGGTGGGCGTCGTGCTATTGCCTGAACTGGCGCGCGCGCTGCGCACGAAGGGCGAAGAAGCCGCCTCGGCGATCCAGAACCGCAGCATCGAATATGCGCTGCTTCTGACCCTGCCGGCGACGGTGGCGCTCATTGCGATTCCCGATCCGATCGTCAATGTGCTCTATCTGCGCGGCGCCTTCGGCATGACGGCGGCGGTCGCCACCTCCTGGGCTCTCGTCTGCTACACCGTCGGGCTGCCGGCCTATGTGCTGGCCAAGACCCTGACGCCAAGCTTCTTCGCCCGCGAGGATACGCGGACCCCCTTCCGCCTCGCCATGATCAGCCTGGGCTGCAACATCGCTCTCTCGATCACCTTGTTCCAATTCCTGAACTATGCCGGCATCGCGCTGGCGACCGCGCTCGCCTCCTGGCTCAATGTCGCGATGCTGAGCTGGAAGCTGCGTCGCCGCGGCCATCTCAGAGTCGATGCCCAACTCCGCCGCAACCTGGCCAAGGCGCTTCTTTGCAGCCTGATGATGGGGGTCGCGCTCAGGGCCGGGGCCTGGGTGCTGGCGCCGGCCTTCGCCGGATCTCTCCTGGCAAAGACCGCAGCCCTCACCCTGCTGGTCGCCGGTGGCCTGGCTATCTTCTTCGGCCTGGCCTTGGCCATGGGCGCTCTCAGTGCCGGCGAGCTCAGGCGGAGGCTGAAGCGCGCCTGATATCCAAATTAAAATGTCGACCGCTCAGGTCTTCATTCGTCCTCTCGATAGGGCCCGGTCTTACCCGGCGCCGAACCCGATGTGAGGAGGCAGAAAAATGCGATTCATGATGCTGATGATCCCCAAGGGCTATGAGACGGCCGAACCCGGCGCCATGCCCCCCGCCGAGCGCGTCGGGGCGATGATGCGATACAACGAAGCCCTGCAGAAGGCCGGCGTGCTGCTGGCCCTCGACGGCCTTCACCCGCCCTCCATGGGCACGCGGGTCTCCTTCGCCGGCGGCAAGCCGCTGGTGACCGACGGCCCCTTCGCCGAGGCGAAGGAGGTCCTGGGCGGCTATTGGATGATCCAGGTGAAATCGAAGCAGGAGGCCATCGAATGGGCCTCGCGCTGCCCTGCCTCGGAGAATGAAATCATCGAGATCCGCCAGGTGCAGGAGCTGGCGGACTTCCCGGCCGATGTCCAGAAGGCCGCCGCCGCGCTTCCCGAGATGCAGACCGAGGTCGGACAGCGCAGGGGCTAGGCTCCTTGCCGCCTCCCCGCCTCTTTCAGGCGATGGCGGGGAGGGCCGGCGGCCGGCCTCGAATTCAGCCGGGGCAATGCTCGCGGATGTCCCGCTCGGCCAGCCGGGCGTCGATCAGGGCGCGCAGCCCATGGCGGTCGACACCTATATCCGCCAGGTCCCGATCGTCGAGACGCTCGAACTCCCGGAGCGCGACATTGCGGTCGTGCCAGCGGCGCAGGCCCGCGGACAACCGCTCCAGGCCCTGGCGGAGGGCCGGAAGGGCGCTCAGATGGCTTAGATTTCCTTTAAAGACACTGTCGGTCATGGGGTTTCTCCCGCTTCCATATCTGCCAAGTTGATGCGGGAAACATAAGGATTTCGGCCGTTGCGCCCAAGGCAGATTTGGCTATGCTTCGCTAAAGCTGAGCTTAAGTGGATCGGCCATGGCGGAACGCTTTTCCTCCCTCAATGCCCTGCGCGCCTTCGAGGCGGCGGCCCGGCATAAGAGCTTCAAGCGGGCGGCGGCGGAGCTGCATGTGACGACCGCGGCCGTCAGCCAGCAGGTGAAGCTCCTGGAAGCCGATCTGGATGCCAAGCTGCTGCGCCGGGTCGATGGCGAATGGCAGCTGACCGAGGCCGGCCGGGCCGGGCTGGGGGATCTGAGCCAGGGCTTCAGCAGCATCGCCGAGGGGCTGCGCAAGATCCGCAGCCTTCGCCGGCGCCGGCGCCTGACGGTCAGCGTCGTTCCCTCTTTCGCCGCCACCTGGCTGGTCGCCCGTCTTGAGCGCTTCCGCCAGATCCATCCCGAGATCGACCTGCTGCTCGACGCCACCATGGCGCTGGCCGATCTCGAGCGCGGCGATGCCGATATGGCGGTGCGCTATGGGCCAGGCGAGTTCCCCGGCCTCGCCTGCGTGCGCCTCTTCGCCGACGACATCTTTCCGGTCTGCAGCCCGCGGCTTCTGACCGGTTCCCATCCGCTGGCCGAGCCCCGCGACCTTCGCCATCACACGCTTCTGCACCTCGAATGGAGTTCGGAGAATGGTACCCGGCCGGACTGGGCGATGTGGCTGCGTTCGGCCGGGGTAACGGGCATCGATGCCGAGCGAGGGCCGCGCTTCACCCAGCACAGCATGGCCCTCCAGGTGGCGGTCGAAGGCCAGGGCGTGGCGCTGGGGACCACCTCCCATGCGGTCGATCACATCGCCGCCGGCCGGCTCGTGGCACCCTTCGCCCTCTCCATGCCCACCCGTTTCGCCTATTGGGTCGTGGCCCCGAAGGCGCGGGCCGAAGAGCCGGGCATCGCGGCCTTCCGCGACTGGCTGATCGCCGAGGCCGGCCGCACCACCAACGGCGGCTGACCTATTCGTTGCGCAGCAGCGCCGCGGGCTTCTGGCCGAGGGCACGCCAGGTCCCTGCGAGGCCGATGACGATAGCGATCCCCGCCCCCGCCGCGGCGGTGATCAGAGCCACCCCGGGCAGCAGCAGGAAATCCCCCTCCAGCCCCCAGGTCACGAAGCCATAGGCGGCGAGGCTTCCCAGCACCAAGGCGATGGCGGCGGTGATGAGACCCATCAGGCCGTATTCGAGGGCGAGGCCCAGCAGCACGTCGCGCCGGGTGGCGCCCAGCACCTTCAGCACCACCGCGTCATAGATCCGCCGGCGCCGGTCGGCGACCACCGCGCCCGCCAGTACGGCGATGCCGGCGGCGAGCGCCACCAAAGCGATGGCGGCCACGGCGGTGGTCATGGTGGCGATCAGGCTCTCCACGCTCGCGAGCGCTTCCTTGACGCGGATGGCCGAGACATTGGCGAAGCGGTCGGTGATCTTGCGCTGCAGATCGAGCTCATGGGCCGGGTCCACCCGCAAGGTGGCGATATGGGTCTGGGGCGCGCTTTCCAGGATCCCCGGCGAGAAGACCATGACGAAATTGATGGTCAGCGTCGCCCAATCCAGGCGGCGCAGGCTGGCGATGCGGCCGGTAACCTCGCGCCCCAGGACATTGACAGTGATGCTGTCGCCGAGCTTGAGACCGAAGGCATCGGCCACTTCGGCATCGAGGGAGACCAAGGGAGGCCCCTTGTAATCCGCCGGCCACCAGGAGCCTGCGACGAGACGGCTGCCCTTCGGCAGACTCGCTGACCAGGTGATGCCGCGATCGCCCTGGAGCACCCAGCCCTCGCGGGAGGGCCGCGGCAGCTGCTCCACGGGGATGTCGCGCATGCGGGTGATGCGCCCACGCAGCATGGGCACGCGCTCCAGATCGCTCACCCCCGGCTCCCCGAGCGCCAATTTGTCGAAGGCCGCGACCTGGTCCGGCTGGATATCGATGAAATAGAACGAGGGTGCCCGCGCCGGCATTGCCTGCTCGAGCTCGCGGCGCAGATTGCCCTCCACCATCGCGACCCCGACAAGCACCGTGAGCCCGATGCCCAGCGCCAGCATGACGCTGCCCGTGGGCGCCCGCGGGCCGGCAAGATCGGCCAGCGCCCGGCGCAGCATGCCGCGCCGGCTGCGGGCCAGGCGGCGCGCGCCGGCGCGAACCCCCGCGGCCAGCAGGCGGAAGACGATCAGGGTGGCGAGCGCCCCTGTCACGAACCAGCCAGCGAAGAGGGGGTCGCCGGCCGAAGCGAAAGCGAGCGCGATCAGCGCCGCCACGACGGCGGCCATCAGCAGCAGATCGCTCCAGCCCCGGGCCTCACGCAGCCGCCGGCGCCAGCCGCCGCCCCGGCTCTCCAGCATGTCGCGGAAGAGCTGGCCGGGCGGCAGGTCGCGGGCGCGCATCAGGGCCGGAAGTGAGAATCCCAGCGCCGTCAGCAGGCCGAAGCCGGCGGCGAGCAGAAGCGGCTGCGGATAGAGGGCGGGCGCCAGATCGAGGGCGAAGTTGGCCGCGAGCGGACCCGCCGCCAGGAAGGGCGCCAGTGCGCCGAGGAAGATTCCGATCGCCACCCCGCCCAGCGCCAGGAGCAGGATCAGGGAGAGATAGAGGGCGAAGATGGCCCTTGCTGGCGCGCCCAGGCATTTGAGGATGGCGATGGTCGAGGTCTTGCCCTCCAGGAAGGCCTTGACCGCATTGCCGACGCCGACCCCGCCGATGAGCAGCGCCGAGAGCCCGACCAGGGTCAGGAACAGGGCCGTGCGGTCGACGAAGCGCTTCACCCCGGGCGAGGCGTCGTCGAGCCCGCGCAGCCGCCAGCCGGCATCGGGAAAGCGGTGGCCGAGATCGGCGCGGAAGGCCTTGTCGTCCAGTCCGGGCCTGTAAGCGATACGGTAGAGGCGATAGATCAGGCTTCCCGGCTGGATCAGCCCGGTCTCCGCCAGGCTCGCCTGGGCGACCATGAGGCGGGGGCCGAGGAGAAAGGCCCCGGCACCGCGATCGGGCTCCCGGGCGATGGCGGCGCGAAGCTCATAGGCGAGCTTGCCCACGGTGATCCGCTCACCCAGCTTCACGCCCAGGCGATCCAGCACCTCGGCATCGGCGACGGCACCCCAGACGCCATCATGCTGCGCCAGGGCCGGCTGCAGCGGCCCCGGCGGCGTCAGCTGCATGTCACCGGCCAGGGGATAGGCACCATCCACCGCCTTCATCTCCACCAGCTCTCGCGCCGAGCCGCTGGCGGTCCGCGCCATGGCCCGGAAGCTGTCCACGGCACTGACCTGGCCCGCCGCCGCGAAGGCCTGCATCTGCAGGGGATCCGCAGGGCGGTAGAGCAGGCGGATCTCGATATCGCCGCCCAGCAGGACGCGGGCGTCGCGGGCGAGACCTGCCTGCACGGATTGGGCGACGGACCCTACCCCGGCGATGAGGGCGGCCCCCAAAGCGAGGCAGAAGAGAAACAGGCGGAATCCGGAAATGCCGCCGCGCAGCTCGCGGCCCGCCAGCCGCCAGGCCAGCGGCAGCCTCAGGCTCGGCGCGGGCCGGGCCGCGGCTTCAGCTTGGGATGATGCGGCCATCGAGGAGCCGGACCAGCCGGCGGCAGCGCCCGGCCAGCGCCGGGTCATGGGTGATCAGCATCAAGGTGGTGCCCCGCCGGGCCGCGAGGTCGAACATCAGATCGATGACCTGGCGGCCGGTCTCGCCGTCGAGATTGCCGGTGGGTTCGTCGGCCAGCAGGAGCGAGGGCTCGACGGCGAAGGCGCGGGCCAGCGCCACCCGCTGCTGCTCGCCGCCGGAGAGCTGGCCGGGATAATGGGCGAGGCGATGGTCGAGGCCAACGGCGCCCAGCGCCGCCCGAGCGCGATCGAAGGCATCGGCCCGGCCGGCGAATTCGAGCGGCACGGCAACATTCTCCAGTGCCGTCATGGTGGGGATCAGATGAAAGGCCTGAAAGACGATGCCGATCCGCGCCCGGCGGAAGCGGGCGAGCTGATCTTCGCTCAGGGCCGTGAGATCGTGGCCTCCGACCTCGACCTTGCCCGCGCTGGGCCGCTCCAGCCCGGCGATGATCATCATCATGGTGGATTTGCCCGAGCCCGAGGGGCCGGTGATGCCCACGGTCTCCCCCGCGTCGATCTCGAGATCCAGGCCGCGCAGGATATTGACCTGGCCCGCTGCGCTCGCCAGCTTCAGTTCGATGCCGGCCAGGCGGATCATGGCTGCCGGCATTGCCGACCCATTGCCTCGGGAGTCCCTGCTCATGCGTCCGTTCAAGCCCTTCTCATTGCTTTCCCGCCTGGCACAGATGGTGCTCCTGGCGGTCATCGTCCAGCTGGGCGCTTTTGCCGCCCAGGCCGCGCCCGTGAAGATCCTGGCTCTGGGGGACAGCCTGACGGCGGGCTATGGGCTGCCGGCGGGGGAGGGTTTCGTGCCCCAGCTCGAGAAGGCGCTGCGGGCCCAGGGCATCGATGCCCAGGTCCTGGACGGCGGGGTTTCCGGCGACACCACGGCGGGTGGGCTCGCCCGGCTGGACTGGGCCCTGGCCGAGAACCCCCAGGTAGTGATCGTCGAGCTCGGCGCCAATGACGCGCTCCGCGGCCTGGATCCCGGCCAGGCCAAGACCAATCTCGACGCCATCCTCGCCAAGTTGACGGCCCAGCACCGCGCCGTGCTGCTGGCCGGGATGCTGGCACCGCGCAATCTGGGGGCCGACTACGTCGATGCCTTCGATGCCATCTATCCCGATCTCGCGCATCACTACGGCATTGCCCTCTATCCCTTCTTCCTGGAGGGCGTCGCCGCCGATCCGGCCCTGAACCAGCCCGACGGGCTGCATCCGACGGCCGCGGGCGTGGCCATCATCGTCCGGGGGATCCTGCCGGCCCTGCGCCAGGTGATCGCCAAGGCCGGGACGCCGAGCTGAAGCTGGCGCCGATATAGCTATCCCCGTCCCTGATCGAAGCTGTTAGAATCGCTCGAGACTCGTGAGGGCCCCTAGTCATGCGCCTGTTCGTTGCCCTCGCCTTGCCGGAGACCGTGCGCTGGCAATTGCGCCTGATGTGCGGCGGCCTGCCGGGCGCGCGCTGGGTCGCCCCGGAGAATCTCCATATCACTTTGCGCTTCATCGGCGAGGTCGACGGCCGGGAGTTCCATGACATCGACGCCGCGCTCGCCGGGATCCGTGCCCCGCGATTCACCGTCAGCATCGCCGGGGTGGGGCATTTCGGCAGCGGCTCGAAGCTGCGCAGCATCTGGGCCGGGGTGGACAAGCAGCCGGCTCTCAACCATCTGCGCGACAAGATCGAATCCGCGGTGGTGCGCGCCGGCGTGCCGCCCGAGGGACAGAAGTTCCAGCCCCATGTCACCTTGGCCCGCAGCAGGGGCGAGCTGGTGCCCAAGCTGGGCGAGTTCCTGGTCCATCACAATCTCTTCCGCAGCCCGCCCTTCGAGGTGACGCATTTCACCCTCTATTCGAGCTATCTCCACCACAATGGCGCCATCTACATGCCCGAGCGCAGCTATGAGCTCAGCCGCGAGCTGAAGCGGGCGTGATCGTCATCCCATGATCGTGATTCTAACGGGTGCCGGGATCTCCAAGGAATCCGGGCTCAACACCTATCGCGACGCCGACGGGACCTGGACCTCGGTCCCCATCGACGAGGTCGCCACCCCCGAGGCCTTCGCCCGGGATCCCGTGCGCGTCCATGGCTATTACAATTCGCGGCGGCAGAAGCTGCTCTCCGGCGAGGTCTCGCCTCATGCGGCCCATCTTGCTTTGGCGCGGCTGCAGCGGACGCTGCCCGAGGTGATGCTGGTGACCCAGAACGTCGACAATCTCCATGAGCGGGCGGGCTCGCCCCGGGTCATCCACATGCATGGCGAGCTGCTGCGGGCCCGCTGTCTCGCCTGCGCCGCCGAGCATGTCCGTCACGAGGACATCACCCTTGAAAGCGAATGCCCCGATTGCGGCACCGCCGGGCGGCTGCGCAGCGCCGTGGTCTGGTTCAACGAGCGCCCGCTGCATCTGCCGGAAATCGCCGAGGCGCTCCGGCGCTGCAGCCTCTTCATCGCCATCGGCACCTCGGGCTCTGTCTATCCGGCGGCAGGCTTCGTCGATCTCGTGCCCGGCCACAGCATCGAGCTCAATCTGGCCCCCTCGGCGGTCGCCTCGCATTTCGCCGAGGCGATCTATGGGCCGGCCAGCGAGACGGTCCCCGCCCTCGTGGATCGGCTGCTGGCGGTTTATGCCGCGGCCGAGCGGGAGGCCGATGCGGCTGGCGGTCGGTAAGCCCGGGGGCCGCAGGCTCGAGCGCCTCGCGGTCGAGGCGCGGGCCTGCCGGATCTGCGAGGCGCATCTGCCCCTGGGTCCCCGGCCGGTCTTCCGGGTCTCCCCCACCGCACGGCTCCTCATCGTCGGCCAGGCGCCCGGCACCAAGGTCCATGAGACCGGCATTCCCTGGAACGACGCCAGCGGCGACCGGCTGCGCGACTGGCTCGCTCTCGACCGTGAGACCTTCTACGACGTGGCGCGGATCGCCATCCTGCCGGTGGGATTCTGCTATCCTGGTGTCGACCGCCATGGCGGCGACCGGCCGCCCCGGCCCGAATGCGCGCCGAGCTGGCAGAACCGCTTCCTCG
>DATHQQ010000052.1:0-2754 GCA_035482595.1 Verrucomicrobiia bacterium | reverse complement strand
CTAGTGGTTTATGCAACGACGGAAGCGTCCTTTTTGGATCTCGCCGGCCGAGCGCCGGGTCTTGAAAGGGTGTTTACGATGTTTGCTCCGCAGCCGGGCCGCCGCGCCCGTTCGCGCCTCTCCGAGAAATCCGCCTCCGTCGTGTCCCGCAGCGTCCTGCCGATGGGCCGCGCCCTTCGCCGAGGCGGCGCCAAGAAGGCGGCGCTTGCCCTCGTCCATAACGCCGAGCTGCCCGCCGAGCGCGGCGGCATGCCGCCCCGCATCGCCCGCTTCCTCGAGACGGCCGAGCTGCCCTCGCCCTGCCTCGTCGTCGATGTCGACCTGGTGGCCCACAACTTCATGGCGCTGGCCCAGGCCGTGCCGGCGGCCCGCGTCTTCTATGCCGTGAAGGCCAATCCGGCGCGCGAGATCCTGGCGCGGATTGCCGATCTCGGCGCCTGCTTCGATACCGCCAGCCTGGGCGAGATCGATCTCGTCCTGTCGCTGGGCGTCGGGCCGGAGCGGATCTCCTACGGCAACACCATCAAGAAGCAGCGCGACATCGCCGCCGCCTTCGCGCGCGGCGTGCGGCTCTTCGCCTTCGACAGCGCCGGCGAGCTCGACAAGCTGGCCGAGAGCGCGCCCGGTGCCCGGGTCTATTGCCGCGTGCTGACCGACGGCGCCGGCGCCGAATGGCCGCTGTCGCGCAAGTTCGGCTGCGAGGCGGCGATGGCCGAGGAGCTGCTGTTCCAGGCCGCCGGTCGTGGCCTCGAGGCCTATGGCATCTCCTTCCATGTCGGCTCGCAGCAGACCGATCTCGCCCAGTTCGACCGGGCGCTGGAGGTGACGGCCGGGCTGTTCGAGCGCCTCTCGGCCCGCGGCGTCACCTTGCGCATGATCGATCTGGGCGGCGGCTTCCCCGCCCGTTACCGCAGCGAGGTGCCCTCCTTCGCCGCCTATGGCGAGGCGATCCGCGCCTCCCTCCACCGCCGCTTCGGCGCCGATCTGCCCGATCTCATCATCGAGCCCGGCCGCGGCGTGGTCGGCGATGCCGGCGTCATCCAGGCCGAGGTGGTGCTGGTCTCCCGCAAGGGCGGCGAGGACGACCGCCGCTGGGTCTATCTCGACGTCGGCAAGTTCCATGGCCTCGCCGAGACCATGGACGAGGCGATCAAATACCGCCTGCTCACCACCCATGACGGCGGCGAGAGCGCACCCGTGGTCCTGGCGGGGCCGACCTGCGACAGCGCGGACATCCTCTATGAGAAGTCCGATTGCCGCCTGCCGCTGGCCCTCAAGCCCGGCGACCGGGTCTGGATCCTCGCCACCGGCGCCTATACGACGACCTACTCCGCCGTCGCCTTCAACGGCTTCCCCCCGCTCGCCAGCGTCTGCATCTGAGGCGCGTCGGCCAGGCTCCCTCGCCCCTCGGGGCGGGGGATTTGGCAATAGGCTGCAGGGCGAGAAATTTCACGCCAACCCTCGAATCTAGTTTGCCGTCATTCCCGCGAGCGCTAACGCGTGTACATATCTCGCTGATCGCCGCCGCTCCTTTCTTCCCCCGCCCCCTGCAGGCCGATCACTCTTGATCGGCCTGCGCTTTGAGGGGGGCGGGCCGGGGTGGGGGTGGCCGCATACTCTATCTGAAACGCAGCCTGCCGTTTGAGTCATTGCAACCCGAGAACGCGCATCAGTAAGAGCCGGGCCGTATCGGCTGCGGCGCTGAGAATATGGCCACCCCCACCCCGGCCCTCCCCCCTCAAAGCGCGGGCCTGACGGCCCGCAGGGGGAGGGGGAAGAAAGGAGCGGCCGCTATCAGCGAGACACGTATATGCCCTGGCTCGAAAGCGGGAATGACGAATAGAAAGTACGTCACGCTTGTTCGCTTCCTCCGCGGCCTCCGTGGTAAGCTCCTGTTAACACCCACCCTCAGATTCCCAGGCGCGGAGAGCATCGCCCCGCCCTATACTGGAACCACCAACAGCGCCGGAATGGCGGTCGGGGGAATCGCGATATGGGCCAACAAAATCGCATCGTGCCGCGCGCCCGCGCTTTCCTCAGGCGCATCTGCCTGCTGCTCCCCCTGCTCTTTTTCGGCTCACCGCTGCTGGCCGCTTCGCCCCCCGCCGCGGCACCCGCCGCCGCTTCGCCCACCGCCGGCGAGCCGGCCAAGATCCACGAGCTGCTCGGTCTCCTGGGCGACCCGCAGGTCCAGGAATGGATCAAGGCGCAGCAGGCCGCCAAGGCGGCGGAGCCCGCGGCCGCCGGCACGCAAGCCAAGGGGCCGGACCTGCTTGCCACGCGCTTCACCGCCATCCGCGATCATTTCGGAGCGCTGGCCGCCGTCATTCCGCAGATGCCGGCCGAATTCCAGCGCGCCAGGGATGCGCTGGTGGCCGAGACCCATGGCCGCGGCCTGCTCGTCGTCCTGCTGGCCGTCTTCATCGGCCTGGGCCTGGGGGTCGCCTGGCTCTTCCTCTGGGTGACCCGGGGGCTTCGGCGGCGCAGCCTCGAGCTGCCCATGGATACGGTGCCCCAGCGGCTGATCGCCCTCATCGCCCGCCTCGTCTATGGCGTGCTGCTGGTGGCGGCCTTCGGCCTCGGCAGCATCGGCGCCTTCCTGATCTTCGACTGGCCCCCGCTGCTGCGCGAGATCCTGCTGCAATATCTCTTCGCCTTCCTGGCCTTCTGCCTGACCCTGGTGCTGAGCCGCTTCCTCCTGGCGCCGGGCGCACCCGGTCTCGAGGACGTCGACAAATTCCGCATCCTCCCCAT
>DATHQQ010000051.1:0-2898 GCA_035482595.1 Verrucomicrobiia bacterium | reverse complement strand
AGCGCTGCTCACAAGAAAAAACGCCGGCGCATCGAGTCGCCCTAACTGCCCGCGCCCGTCAAATAGGCATGGAGGGCGGCCACGACCTGGGCGCCTTCGCCCACGGCGGCGGCCACGCGCTTGACCGAGCCGGCCCGGACGTCGCCGATGGCAAAGACCCCCTTGCGGCTGGTCTCGAGCGCGCCGCAATCCTTGGTCAGGGCCACGCCGGTGCGAACGAAGCCCTTCTCGTCGAGGGCGACGCCGCAGCGCGACAGCCAGTCGGTATTGGGCGAGGCGCCGATGAAGAGGAAGAGATGCTTCAGCTCGCGGCGGGTCTCCGCACCGGTGCGCCGGTTCTGCCAGCGTATAGCTTCGAGCATGCCATCCTTACCCTCGAGCCGGGTGACCTCGCTTTCGGTCACGAGCTCAATATTGGGCTGGGCGGCGATGCGGTCGATCAGATAGCGCGACATGCTGGCGGTGAGATCGGCGCCGCGCACGATCATCCAGACCTTCTTGGCCTGGCTCGCGAGATAGACGACGGCCTGGCCGGCCGAATTGCCGGCGCCCACCAGCGCCACCTCCTGGTCTTCGCAGAGCTTGGCCTCCAGCGGCGAGGCCCAGTAATGCACGCTGCCGCCTTCGAATTCATCGAGATTGTCGAGATCGAGGCGGCGGTATTTGGCACCGCTGGCGATGACGATGGCCCGGGCACTGGCCGTCTCCTCAGCCAAAGTGAGGCGGTAGCGGTGCTGGGCGGCGCCAAGGGGGGTGCCGGCGGGCGCGGCCTCCAGCGTGATGACTTCGTCGGGGATGGCGATGTCGGCGCCGAACTTCTGGGCCTGGTTGTGGGCCCGCGCCATGAGCGCGATGCCCGAAATGCCCGTGGGGAAGCCGAGATAATTCTCGATCCGTGCCGAGGCGCCCGCCTGGCCGCCGAACGCTCGGCTGTCGAGGACCAGCACCTTCAATCCCTCCGAGGCGGCATAGACGGCGGCCGCCAGCCCGGCGGGGCCGGCGCCGACGATGGCGACATCGTAGAGCTTGTCCTGGTTGATGGGCCCAACCAGGCCGATGCAGCGCGCAAGCTCGTTCTCCGAGGGCCGACGCAGCAGCTTGCCGCTGGGGCAGAGCACGATCGGAAGCTCCCCCTCGGTGACATGGAAGCGCTCGATCAACCCGCGCGCACCCGCGTCTGCGTTTGGGCAGAGAAGCGTGTGAGGGTGACCGTTGCGGTTGAGGAAGTTCTCGAGCCGCAGCACGTCGCGGTCATCGCCCCGGCCGATGATGATCGGCCCGCCGGCCCCTTCCTGGAGCAGGCCGACCCGGCGCAGAATCAAGGCACGCATGATGCGCTCGCCCAGCTCGGCCTCGGCGATCAGCACGGCGCGGAGCCTCTCCGGCGGGATCAGCAAGGCCTCGACCGGGGTCTTCGCCCGATCGTTCACGAGGGCGGGGTGGTTGGAGAGCTGGGCCAGCTCACCCAGGAAGGAGCCCGCCTTATGCTCGGCCACCGGCTGGTCGGCCCCCAGGGCATCGCGATGCGTCACCTCGACCGTGCCCTCGAGGATGACGAAGAACCCGGGCGCGATTTCCCCGGCGCTGATCAGGAGCGCACCCGGGGCGAAGCCGCAGAGTGTGCCGAATCGCCGCAGCCGGACGATTTCCGCCGGAGTCAGGGTCGGAAAGGCCTGATCGCGCCGTCGCTCGAAGATGTCGGAGACCATGGCCCGATCCTATCGCAAACTGGCGGTGGCGGCCGCGTCATTTCGACGCCGGGAGGATGGCCGATCGCTGCAACCCGAGGGCGCAACGGGGTTTAAGAGGGGAAGGCTTTCGAGCCCATGCACTGCTCTGTAACATATCTTGTGCATCGTCGGTCCATCGCCATCCCCGTGGAGGAGCTCCCATGTCCCCCAGCAAAGCGCCGCCCGCCGGAAAACCGCTCTCGAAGGACGAGCTCCGCCTGATGGATGCCTGGTGGCGGGCGGCGAACTATCTCTCCGTCGGGCAGATCTATCTGAAGGACAATCCGCTGCTTGAGGAGCCGCTCAAGCTGGAGCACATCAAGCCGCGTCTCCTGGGCCACTGGGGCACGACCCCCGGCCTGAACTTCCTGTACGCGCACCTGAACCGCGCGATCGCGGAGCGCAACCAGTCGACGATCTACATCATCGGACCGGGTCACGGTGGCCCGGGGCTCGTCGCGAGCGCGTACCTCGACGGCACGTACTCCGAGGTCTACTCCGACATCACCGACGACGCCGAGGGCATGAAGCGCCTGTTCCGGCAGTTCTCGTTCCCGGGTGGCATCCCCAGCCACGTCGCGCCCGAGACTCCGGGCTCGATCCACGAGGGCGGCGAGCTCGGCTACGCCCTGTCGCACGCGTACGGCGCGGCGTTCGACAACCCGGACCTGCTCGTCGCGACGATCGTCGGCGACGGCGAGGCCGAGACCGGCCCGCTCGCCACGAGCTGGCACTCGAACAAGTTCGTGAACGTCGAGAAGGACGGCGTCGTCCTGCCGATCCTGCACCTCAACGGCTACAAGATCGCCAACCCGACCGTCCTCGCGCGCATCAGCGACGAGGAGCTCAACGCGCTCATGGTCGGCTACGGACACGAGCCGTACTTCTTCGAAGTCGAGGACGGGGCCGAGGCCACCGAGCACCACGCCGACGCGCATCGCCGCTTCGCCAACCTGCTCGTCGCCTGCGTCATCGGCGACGGCGAGGCGGAAACCGGCCCGCTGGCCACCAGCTGGCACTCCAACAAGTTCCTCAACCCGCGGACCGACGGCGTGGTGCTGCCGATCCTGCACCTCAACGGCTACAAGATCGCGGGCCCCACCGTGCTGGCACGCATTCCGCACGAGGAGCTCGACGCGCTGCTGCGCGGCTACGGCTACGCGCCGAT
>DATHQQ010000050.1:0-2097 GCA_035482595.1 Verrucomicrobiia bacterium | reverse complement strand
GAAGATGACGACCTCGCCGGCCGCCGGGAAATGCGGCATGTAGCGCTGCAGGTACATCTGGGATTTCTCGCGGTCCGAGGGCGCCGGCAGGGCCGCAACGCGGAAAACTCGCGGGCTGCAGCGCTCCGTGATGGCCCGGATGGTGCCGCCCTTGCCGGCGGCATCGCGGCCCTCGAAGATGATGATTATCCGCTGTCCCGTCGCCTTGACCCAGTCCTGCACCAGGCAGAGCTCGGTCTGCAGCCGGCGCATCTCCTTCTCGTAGTCCTTGCGCTTCAGCTTCGCGCCGGATCCTGCCGGCTGAGTCGCGTCCTTCGTCCGCTTCGCTCCCGCCTTTGCTTGCTTCTTTGCGGCCATGGAATTTCCCTCCGTGTCGCCGGCCCCGCTACCAGGCGAGGAAGATGCCGACATCGCCCAGCCTGCCGTCCGGATAGCTCAGAATCTGCGCCCGGGATTTGAATCCCAGCGGCTTCAGCTCCGCCTCGAAGAAGGCATGCGCCTTCTTGGCGAATCCCTCCAGGGAATTCGGCCAGTCCTGCTCGGCATTGTTGATGCGCCGGCCCTGGTCGTTGCAGAAGCTGGCGGGGAAGGTCAGCACCTGGACCTCGTGCAGACCCTGCTCCGCCGCGCGTTTGATCGCGGTGTTGAGGCGGTCCATGACCTGGGGATGGACATCCCGGGACATGAAGGCCTCGTGGATCGCCCGCTGCTCCTCCTGCTCCTTGCGCACCCGGTCGAACTGCTCCTGGACCTTGGCCATATGGACCTTCTCGGCGATGCCCTTCAGGTCGCCCGGGGTCAGCAGTTTCTCAGCCATGTTTCATCCTACTGCCTGAATGAAGAATCGGCTAACCGCAGGGGTAGGCGTTGCGGATCGCCAGGATCACCGCATGCTCCGCAGGATAGCGCAGCAGATCGGGATGCTCGTTGACGTATTTCACAAAGAGATCCGCCCCCTGCCGGACCGAGATCTCGATCCCTGCCGGCTTGCAATAAGGCGCCTTGAACTTGGGATCGACGATCTTCGAGACATCCATCGCCTTCAAGGTCGACCAGATGGTGTTCTCGCAGGTCATCTGCGAAAGGGCCTCGGCATCGCCGGACACATAGGCTTGGCATTGGTGCAGCAGGGTTTCGGCCGTATTGGGCTGCTGCTCCGCCGCCGCCGTTCCGGCACCCCCCGCCAACAGCACCGCCCCCACGGCGGCCGAAAGCGACAGCAGGCGGGTCGGGCTCTTCGGCATGGCGACAACTTTCCCGGAACGCGATCGAGTCCTGTCAGGGCGATCCCGAAGATAGCCGGATCACTGATGAACAGGTTCTGAAGACCATAGGAGAGTAGCCTGTCAGCCGCAAGAAGCCGTCAGCCGTCCAGGTGACGCTCCCTTGCCGAATCGCACGATCATGCGCCGGCCGGTGTGGTCGGCCCGCTTTCGGAAGAGCCCGTGCGTTCCGAAAAGACGGCCGGCATCTTCCGGGTCATCATCGATCGAAGGGCCCGATGACCTGCGCCTTCCGCCCGCGCCTTCCGGCGCGCAAGGGCGGGCTGCCGGCAGGGCAAGCAGCAGGAGCAAAGACAATGTCCGATCGATCGCCGGACCGCGGAAAGCCCGCCGCCCCCGTCACCGAACCCGCCGACGGTCCGGCCTTCGAGCCTTACGAGAGCCCGGCCGGTGGCTGGGGGGCGCTCCAGGCCACGGCTCGGGCGCTGCGCGAGCAGAGCATCGCGATCAAGGGCTCCAAGGCGCTGCTCTCGATGAACCAGCCCCATGGCTTCGACTGCCCGGGCTGCGCCTGGCCGGATCCCAAGCACACCAGCTCCTTCGAGTTTTGCGAGAACGGGGCCAAGGCCGTCTCCTTCGAGCTCACCGAGCGCAAGGTGACGCGGGAGTTCTTCGCCGCCTATACCGTCAGCGAGTTGGCCGAGCACAGCGACTACTGGCTCGAGGAGCAGGGCCGGCTCCTGGAGCCGATGCGCTACGACAGTGCGACGGACCACTATGTGCCGATCGGGTGGGAAGAGGCCTTCGCCACGATCGCCGCCCATCTCAATGCGCTGGACAGCCCCGACAAGGCGGGTTTCTACACCTCGGGCCG
>DATHQQ010000049.1:0-7584 GCA_035482595.1 Verrucomicrobiia bacterium | reverse complement strand
GCGGCATGCCGCAGTTCGAGCAGGGTGATCTCGCCAAGGTGGCTGAGCGCGCGCGCTCGGTATCCGAGACCCTGCTGCCCTGGATCGAGAAGGGCTATGACGTGGTGGCCCTGGTCCCCTCCTGCGCCCTGATGCTGAAGTTCGAATGGCCGCTGGTCCTGCCCGAGGACGCCAAGATCAAGAAGCTCTCCGAGGCGACCTTCGACGTCAGCGAATATATCGTCGACATCGCCAAGCGCGAGGGCCTCGCCCCGGGGCTGAAGCCCGTGGAGGGTGGGGTGGCGCTGCATATCGCCTGCCATGCCCGGGCCCAGAACATGGGCCAGAAGGCGGCCGAGATGCTGCGCCTCATCCCCGGCGCCGATCTCACGGTGATCGAGCGCTGCTCGGGCCATGGCGGCTCCTGGGGCGTGCGCAAGGAGAACTTCGATATCGCGCTCAAGATCGGCAAGCCCGTGGCGCGTACGGCGAAGGAGTCCGGCAAGCGCCAGGTCGCCTCCGAATGCCCGCTGGCCGGCGCCCATATTCTCCAGGGCATCGAGAAGCTGGGTGGATCACCGCCGGAGCACGCGCCGCATCCCATCGAGATCTTCGCCCGCGCCTACGGAGCCTGAGCATGGCCCGCAAGATCGCCGCATCCGACATCCTGCCCGCCACGGAATATGCCGGCCGCCGCAAGGCGCTGCGCCAGGCCGTCGTGGCGCTGAAGCGCGTGCGGCGCATGGAAGTGGGCCCGGTCGCCACGCTCCATTTCGAGAGCTTCGAGACCATGCGCATGCAGATCCAGGAGATGCTGCATATCGAGAAGGGCGGCGCGGAGCAGCTGGCCGGCGAACTCGCGGCCTATAACCCCCTCGTGCCCGACGGGCGCGAGCTGGTGGCGACGGTGCTGTTCGAGATCGACGATCCCTTGCGCCGCGCCAATTTCCTCGCCCGCCTCGGCGGCGTGGAGCAGACGGCCTTCATCGAGGTCGGCGGCGAGAAGGTCCGCGGCCTGCCGGAGGCCGATCAGGATCGCACCTCCGCCGAAGGCAAGGCCTCCTCGGTGCAATTCATCCATTTCCCCTTCACCCCCGCCCAGATCGCCCGCTTCAAGCAGCCGGGGGAGCGGGTGATCGTCGGCTTCGACCACCCGGTCTACGCCCATATGAGCGTGATGCCCGAGCCCGTGCGCCAGGCCCTGGGTGGCGATTTCGACTAGGCGGACGCGCCCAACCTATCCGCTTCTTTTCTTCCGTCATTCCCGCGAAAGCGGGAATCCAGGGCCACATGCGAGGTATCTCACGAGTTGCCCTGGATCCCCGCTTTTACGTTAGTCGACATACTTATCTCGTTAATCCCCGCCGCCTCTTTCTTCCCCCGCCCCCCTCAAAGCGCAGGCCGATCAAGAGTGATCGGCCTGCAGGGGGCGGGGGAAGAAAGAGGCGATGGCGAACAGCGAGTTATGTACAGGCGATAGCGCTTTCGCGGGCCTCAGGCCTTCGCCGTCTTCCGTCGGCTGCCCGCGAGCACGACGAGCGATCCGATCAGCAGCACCAGGCTCGCCCAGAGCCAGGGGCTCGGCCTCTCGCCCAGCAGGGTCATGCCCCAGATCACGCCTGCGAAGACGGTGACGAAATTTGCCTGGGAAACGAAGACGGGGCCGCCCAGGCGGATGATCTCGAAATAGAGCCAGCAGGTGAGGGTGGTGAATCCGATCGCCGCCAGGATCGCCCAATGGCCACTGGTCCAGCCGCCGGTGAAGACCGACATTCCCCCGGAGAAGAACAGCACCGGGACCATGATCAGGAGCGCCACCACCGCCTCGCCCGAGGCGACCTGGAAGGAATCAAATCCCACCGGCCAGTGCCGCGACACGAAGACATGGTAGCTGCTATAGCTGAGGGGCACGCCGAATCCGGCCAGCATGCCGGCCAGCACGGCATCGCCGGCGAAGCTCGCCTCGGGAATGACGAGGATCGCAACCGAGGCAGCACCCAGCGCGATGCTCAGCAGCCGGCGCCCCGTCATCCGTTCGGTCCGCGTGAGTGCGGCGAGACAGAGCGTGATGATGGGCGAGGTGGCGCCGATCAGGGTCAGCACCGCGGCATCGACGCGGCTGGTGGCGAAGAGCGCGAAGGCATAGGGCACGAGATAGCCCAGCATCGCACAGACGAGATAGAAGCGCCCGGTATGGCGCCGGAACACCGGCGGTCGCCGCCGCGCGAAGGCGACGGCCAGGAGCATGAGCGCGACGCCCCCGGTGATCGCCATCATGATGCCGCTATAAGGCAAGCCCGAGCGCACCGCGAATTTGAAGATCGGGTAGTAAAGGCCCCAGCAGCTGCCGAGCAACACCAGCAGCGCGATGGTCAGCAGCTTGGGCTTCGCGCCGCTGAGAGCCACGCCCGGTATGCCGGTCATTCGAGGATGCGCGCGCGATCGACCCTTCTCGTCATTCCCGCGAAAGCGGGAATCCAGGGCAACCGACGAGACCGGCAGCCCTTGGATCCCGGCTTTCGCGGGGATGACGGAAGAAGTAATTGCATTTGAGTATTCCGCGCCCCTACCGCTTCGGCAGGGCGGCGATCACCTGGGTCAGGCTCTTCTCCAGCTTGTCGACGATCTCCTCGAGCTCGGCGCGGGTGGCGTTGTAGGGCGGGGCGAGGATGATGTGGTCGCCCTTCACCCCATCGACATTGCCGCCGACGGGATAGCAGATCAGGCCGTTGGCGAAGGCCTGATCGCGCACCCGGGCGAAGAGCTGCAACTCGGGCTCATAGGGCTCCTTTTTCGCGCGATCGGCGACCAGCTCGAGGCCGATGAAGAAGCCGCGGCCGCGGACGTCGCCGATATAGGCCCGCTCGCCGAGGGTCTGGCGCAGCAGGCTGGTCAGATAGAGCCCGTCCTCCTTCACCTTGTCGAGCAGCCGGTCGCGGGCCACGATGGTCTGCACCGCCACCCCGGCGGCGCAGGCGGTGGTGTGTCCGGAGAAGGTATGGCCGGTGAGCAGCCCGCCATGGCGCTGGGCCATGGGCTCCCAGAGGCGCTCCTGCAGGATCGCCGCGGCCAAGGGCAGGTAGCCGCCCCCCAGCCCCTTGGCGACGGCCATGAGGTCTGGCACCACCCCGTCATGCTCGAGCGCGCGCCAGGTGCCGCAGCGGCCGGAGCCGCACATCACCTCATCGGCGATCATCAGCACGCCGGTCCGGTCGCAGATCTCGCGCACCCTTTTGGCATAGCCGGGGGGTGCGGGCACCGCCCCACCGGCCGCCCCCACCACGGGCTCGAAGATGAAGGCGGCGACCCGATGGGCGCCAAGCCTTGCGATCTCCTGCTCCAGCTCGTTGGCGCAATGCTCGGCCAGGCATTCCGCCTTCACCCCGGGGGGCGGGCGATAGGCGTTGACCGGCGAGAGCAGGCTCGCCTCCACCAGCGCACCCTCGAAGGGCAGGCGCCGGTCGCGAAAGCCGGAGACGGCGAGCGCGCCCAGTGTATTGCCATGCCAGCTGCGCTGGCGGGCGATGAAGCGCCGGCGGGTCTGCTCGCCGCGGGCGCTGTGATACTGCAGCGCGATCTTGAGGCAGGATTCCACGGCCTCCGAGCCGCTGGAGACGAAGATCATCCGGGTAAGGCCGCTGGCGGCCCCGCAGGCCCGGCGCACGATCTCCGTCAGCTGCTCGAGGGGATCGCTGGTGAAGGTGTAGCGATAGCCGTGGGCGATGCGGTCGAGCTGGGCCTTGATGGCCTGATTGACCTCCTCATTGCCATGGCCGAGGCAGAAGACGGCGGGCCCGCCGGAGCCGTCGATATATTGCTTGCCGTCGGTGTCGTAGAGATAGCTGCCCTTGCCATAGGCGATCTTCGGCAGCTTAACCGGCGACCAGATCGATTGCACCGCGGCGCTCATGCGTCTCTCTCCCAATATTCCAGCGTCTGGCTATAACGAGCGGGGGCGAGGGGAGCAACCGGCTTCAGGGCTCGTTCCAGGCGGGATAAGTGATCTCCCAGGGCTCGCGCTTGGCACCCTCGACCCAGGCCCGCATCGCCGGCAGATTCATGATTGTGTCGACATAGGCTGCGTTCTCGGGCGCCAGGGCCACGCCATAGGTGTGGAAGCGGGTCGCGACCGGCGCGAACATCCCGTCGGCGATGGAGAAGCGCCCGAACAGGAACGGTCCTTCGCCGCCATGGCGCTTGCGGCAGTCGCTCCAGATCGCCTGGATGCGGTCCACCTGGCCCTGCACCTTGGCGGCGCGGTTCTTGTCGCGGTGATCGCGGCTGACATCCATGGGCAGATAATGGCGCAGCTCGGCGAAGCCGCCATGCATCTCGTTGCTGACGGCGCGGGCATGGGCGCGGGCGGCGCGGTCTTCGGGCCAGAGCTTCGCCGCCGGAAAGGCCTCGGCCAGATATTCGCAGATGGCGAGGGATTCCCAGACCTCGATCTTGCCATGGCGCAGGAAGGGGACGCGGCCGGAGGGCGAGAAGGCGAGGATCTTCCCGGTCGTGTCCGGCCGGTCGAGGGGAACGAGCTGCTCCTCGAAATCGATCCCGCTCTGCTTCAGCACAAGCCAGGGCCGCAGCGACCAGGACGAATATTTCTTATTGCCGATCAGCAGAAATACATCGGCGGCCATAGCTCCCTCCCAGAGGTTTTGCGGCGGCCATCCTTGGGCACAGTTTGGCCCTTTGCAAGGCCGCCGCCGCCCGCCATTCTGCGGATCAGCCATGCATAAGACCGCCCCTGGAAGGAGACCGCCATGCTCGAGCATCTGACCGATCGCGCCAGCCGGGATGCGATCCCGATCGAGCCCATCGCCGAGGGCGGGCTGGAGCGCTGGCTCTCCCGCCAGCGGGCTCTCGTGCGCAGCTGGGTCGCCGCCAACCGCTTTCTGGCCAAGCCGGGCCAGCATCTCCTGATCCCCGATTCCGAGGGCCGCATCGGCGCCGTGGCCCTGGGGGTGCAGGGCGGCCAGGCATCCCATGGCCGGGACATCTGGTCCTATGGCGGCTTGCCGCTCGGTCTGCCGGAGGCGACATATCGCCTGCCCGAGGATATGCCGGCGGCCGCAGCCACGGCGGCGGGCCTCGGCTGGGCGCTGGGCGGCTATGGCTTCACCCGCTACAAGAAGCCCGAGCGCGAGCCCGCGCGGCTGGTGCTGCCCAAGACCGCCGACAGGGCGGCGGTGCGGCGCGAGGCGGCGGCGGTCTTCCTCGTGCGCGATCTCATCACCACCCCGGCGGAGGATATGGGTCCGGCAGAGCTCGCCGATGCCGCCCGCGCCGTGGCCAAGGCCGGTGGCGCGCGCTATTCCGTCATCGTCGGCGACGATCTGCTGAAGCGCAATTACCCCTGCATCCATGCGGTGGGCCGCGCCAGCAGCCGGGCGCCGCGGCTGGTCGATTTCCGCTGGGGGCGGCGGGGCCCCAAGGTGACCCTGGTCGGCAAGGGCGTCTGCTTCGACAGCGGCGGGCTCGACCTCAAGGCAGCGAACTACATGCAGCTCATGAAGAAGGACATGGGCGGGGCCGCCCATGTCCTGGGCCTGGCCCAGATGATCATGGCGGCGGGGCTCGATCTGCGCCTCAGGGTTCTGATTCCCGCGGTGGAGAACAGCGTCTCCAGCAATGCCTATCGTCCCCTGGACATCATCCGCTCGCGCAAGGGGCTCAGCGTCGAGATTGGCAATACCGATGCGGAAGGGCGCGTCATCCTCTGCGACGCGCTGGTCGAGGCCGATGGCGAGAAGCCCGATCTCATGATCGACATGGCGACATTGACGGGGGCGGCGCGGGTGGCGCTGGGTCCCGACCTGCCCGCCCTCTTCGCCAACGACGATGCGGTGGCGGAATCGGCCCTGCGCCATGGCAAGGCGGTGGATGATCCCCTCTGGCGCATGCCGCTGCACAAGCCCTATCGGCGCATGATCGACAGCAAGATCGCCGATATCAACAATTCCGGCGACAGCCCCTTCGCCGGGGCCATCACGGCGGCCCTGTTCCTCGCGGATTTCGTCGATCCCGCCACCCGCTGGCTGCATCTCGACATCATGGCGTGGAACACCCGCACGCGCCCCGGCCGGCCGGAAGGCGGCGAGGCGGTGGCGATCCGCGGGCTCTATGCCCTGATCGCCGATCTGGCGGAACGCGAGCGCGGCAAGGGCAAAAGCAAGAAGCGCTAAGCGCGATGGCGGAAATTCACCAGGCCGCGGCCGCGGGCTATGCGGCCAAGGCAGAGGCCTATACCCGCGGCCGGCCGGAATATCCCGCCGCGGTGATGGCATGGTTGCGGGACGATCTCGCGCTCGGCGCGGGCAAGACCGTGCTCGACCTGGGCGCGGGTACGGGAAAATTCCTGCCGCATCTCAGCGCCACGGGTGCCGTGGTGATCGCCGTCGAGCCCGTTGCCGCGATGCGCGCGCAATTGCTCGAGCGCAATCCCGGCGTGGCGGCGAAGCCGGGCACCGCCGAGCAGATCCCGCTCGGCGATGGTGCCGTCGATGCGATCGTCTGCGCCCAGGCCTTCCACTGGTTCGCCAATCCCGCCGCGCTCGCCGAGATCCACCGGGTGCTGAAGCCCGGCGGCAGGCTCGGCCTCATCTGGAATGTGCGCGACGAGAGCGTGTCCTGGGTCGCCGCCCTCACCCAGACCATGGCGCCCTATGAGGCAGGGGTCCCGCGCTATCACAGCCAGGAATGGCGGCGCCTCTTTCCCGCCGAAGGTTTCGGCCCGCTGCGCGAAAGGCATTTCCCCAATGCGCATACAGGCCCGGCCGAGCAGGTCATCCTCGACCGCATTCTCTCCGTCAGCTTCATTGCCGCACTGCCGGCGGCGGAGCAGGCCGAGGTCGCTGGCCGGATCCGGGCGCTGATCGCGGCCACGCCCGAACTCGCGGGCAAGGCCGAGGTTGCCTTTCCCTATGACACGGCGGCCTTCAGCTGTGTGCGGATATAGGTCTCGACACATACGCTTTTTACGTATACCCTAGGGAGGCTTACCTCTCTCGAGGCGCGGGTCCGGGACACATAAGCTGAATTTGGCCTCCCCCTGAAAAAGGCAACCACCCTCCCTGTAAATTTCCTGCAGAAGCAGCCAGGAGAGGAATTCAGGCCAAGGCCGGCTTATGGGCCAATGTCAGTACTCCCGCGCCAGATCGACCAGCGGGCTCATGGGCTCGCCGGCCTCGTGGCGGGCGATGTTGTCCAGGATATGCGCCACCGCCGTGGGCGGCCAGGTGAGGCTGGCGACATGGGGCGTGAGCGTCACCTGCGGATGGCGCCAGAAGGGATGGAAGGCGGGCAGCGGCTCCTCGGCGGTCACATCCAAGGTGGCATGGGCGATATGGCCTGACTCGAGCGCGGCCAGCAGATCGGTCTCCACCACATGGCCGCCGCGGGCGGCGTTGATGAGGAAGGCGCCGCGCGGCAACTGGCTCAGGGTCCGGGCATTCAGGATTCCCTGGGTCGCTCCGGTGAGCGGCAGCAGGCAGACCAGGATGTCGCTGCGGCGGAGCAGCGGGGCGAGGCCTTCATTGCCCGAGAATGATTCGACGCCGGCAATCGTCTTCGCCCGGCGGCTCCAGCCGGCCACCTGGAAGCCCA
>DATHQQ010000048.1:0-13778 GCA_035482595.1 Verrucomicrobiia bacterium | reverse complement strand
AGAGTTGTTAGAAGGGCTCCTTGAAGGGCCGGAGGTCGATCTCATGCGCCCAGGCCGAGCGCGGCTGGGAATGGATCTGCCAATAGACCTGGGCGATCGCCTCGATGCCCAGGAGCCCGTCCTCGCCGCGTTGCTGGATCATCTGCGGCGCCCCCTTGCGCAAGCGCTCGCCGTCGATGCCGCCATCGATCACCACATGGGCCACATGGATGCCCGCCGGGCCATATTCCCGCGCCATGCTCTGGGCGATCATCCTGAGGCCCGCTTTGGCGGCCGAAAAATGGGCAAAGCCCGGCTTGCCCCGAAGGCTGGCCGAGGCGCCGGTGAAGACGACCGTGCCGCGGCCGAGCGGCACGAGCCGGCGGGCGGCCTCGCGGCCCAGCAGGAAGCCGCCGAAGCAGCCGATCCGCCAGAATTCCTCGAAGCTGTCGGCCGTAAGCTCGCGGAAGTCGGTCTTTCGATTGTTCCCGGCGTTATAGACGACCAGATCCGCCGGCGCCTTCCCCGCACCAGGCGACATGGCGCGATCGAACAAGGCGATCACATCGGCTTCCTTGGTGCCGTCCATCGCCACCCCCTCGGCGCTGCCGCCCGCCGCCTCGATCTGCCGGACGACGATGTCGAGCTTCTCGGTCGTGCGCCCGGCGACGAAGACATGATGCCCCGCGGCGGCGAAGCGCCGGCAGAGCGCGGCCCCGAGCCCACGCTCGGCCCCGACGCCGACGACGACGGCGGTCGGCTGGGCGCCGTCCGCAGGCTTTTTCTCGCTCATGGAGCCTCTCCTTCTGGGGATGCCGGCAACAAATCGGCTTGCACGGCGATCGAGGGAAGATTAAGTAGCTATTATCATGATATCAAGATGGACCTGACTCCATGCAGCATAAAAGCTTCGGCAATCTGCAGTGCCCGATCGCCCGCAGCCTGGAGCGCGTGGGGGAATGGTGGAGCATCCTGATCCTGCGCGATGCCTTCCAAGGCCTGACCCGCTTCGATGAATTCCAGAAGAGCCTCGACATCGCGCCCAACATGCTGACCCGGCGCCTGAAGGCGCTGGTCGAAGCGGGGCTGTTGGAGCGCCGGCGCTACAGCGAGCGCCCGCCGCGCGACGAATATCTGCTGACCGAGCGCGGCCGCGACTTCCGGCCCGTGCTCTGGTCCCTGCTCGCCTGGGGCAACAAGCATTTCGCCCCGGAGGGGGCGAGCGTCCTGCTGGTGGACAGCCAGACCGGCGCACCCGCTGATCCGGTCCTGGTCGATCGGGCGAGCGGCAGGCCTTTGACGTCACCTGAATTCCGTTCCGCCGCCGGCCCCGCCGCCGACGAACGCACCCGCGGACGCCATGCCCTCATGGCCGGGAAACGGGCGGCGTCGAAAGGCAGCCACAAGCATGGATGACCGGGCCGCGACCGAGCGCCTCTATCTCGACGACATCAAGATCGGCCAGCGCTTCACCAGCGGCACCCTTGCGCTCGATGCCGAGCAGATCAAGGCCTTCGCCCGCGAGTTCGACCCGCAGCCCTTCCATCTCGACGAGGCGGCGGCGCAGAATTCCATCTTCCAGGGGCTGGCAGCCAGCGGCTGGCATACCGCGGCCCTTACCATGCGCCTGCTGGTGGGCGGCGGCTTGCCGCTGGCGGGCGGCAGCGTCGGCGCCGGCGGCGAGATCGCCTGGCCCCGGCCGACGCGCCCCGGCGACATCCTCCGGGTGGAAAGCGAGGTCGTCGCAGTCACGCCCTCGCGCTCCCGTCCCGACCGCGGCATGGTGACGGTGCGCAGCGAGACGAAGAACCAGCGCGGCGAGGTCGTGCAGGTGCTGACGGCGAAACTGGTGGTGCCTCGCCGGCCGGGATAGCGGCGCGCGCGAGCGCTATCCGGCGAAGCACATCCTCCCCTCCGTCATCCCGGCGGAGAGCCGGAATGACGAAGAAAGAGAAGCCGAGTCAACGCCGCGTGGCCACGGCCTTGGCCAGCACGCAGAGGATCTCGAACATCATGGTCGCCCCGACCAGCGCTGTATTGCCGCTGGGATCGAAGGGCGGCGAGACCTCGACCACATCGCCGCCGATCAGGTTCAGCCCCTCCAGACCGCGGATGAGATGCTGCGCCTCCAGCGTCGTAAGCCCACCGATCTCGGGCGTTCCCGTGCCGGGCGCATAGACAGGATCCAAGCCGTCGACATCGAAGCTGATGTAACAGGGCCCCTCGCCCGACACGCGCCGGGCTTCGGCGATCACCCGCTCCACGCCGAGCTTGGCAAATTCCTCCATATAGACGACGCGCATGCCCGATCCCTCGGCGAAGGCCATGTCGTCCTCGGAGTAGATCGAGCCGCGGATGCCGATCTGGATCACGCGCTTGGGATCCAGCAACCCCTCCTCGACCGCGCGGCGGAAGGGCGTGCCGTGGGTGTAGAGATTGTCGCCGAAATAGCGGTCGTTGGTATCGGAATGGGCGTCGACATGGATCATGCCGATGGGCCGCTGCTTGGCGATGGCGCGAAAGATCGGCAAGGTGATCAGGTGATCGCCGCCGGCCGAGATCGGCAGCACACCTTTGGCATGGATCTGGGCGAAGAAGGCCTCGATCCGGCGCAGCGAATCCATCAGGTCGATGGGATTGACCGGCGCGTCGCCGATGTCGGCGATCTTGGCGAGCTGGTAGGGCGCGATGCGGCTGACGTGATGCACCTTGCGCATGAAGCTCGACATGTTGCGGATCTCGCGGGGCCCGTGGCGCGCGCCCGCGCGATTGGTCGTGCCGCCGTCCCAGGGCACCCCGACGAGGCCGATATCCAGCCCGGTCGGATCCGGGCGGTAGGGCAGACGCATGAAGGTCGGGATGCTGCCGAAGCGGGGTACGATGGCGGCGTCGACGGGTTGCGGATTGACGTCGTTCATGTGAGGTGGTCTCCAGGCCTAATCTCCGGCCGGAGCATAGCGCATGTGCCGGCCTAGCTAGCGGAGATCTTGAAACGCGGATGCGCCGGCCGCCCGCACCGAGAGCCCGGCGCCGTCGAGGGCGGCGACCACGCCGGGCAGCCGATCCATGCTTTCCACGATCTGACGGGCGCCCAGGGCCCGGAGGCGGTCCGGATGATGCGTCGGGATATGGCTGGCGCCGGTGAAGCCGATCACCGACATGCCGGCTGCCAGGGCAGCCGCCACACCGGTCTCGCTATCCTCCACCACGAGGCAGCGGGCCGGCGCGACGCCGCTCTCCCGGGCCGCTAGCAGATAGACATCGGGCGCAGGCTTCGGCCGGGCAAACCGGTCGGCGCTGAAGATGGCGCCGCCGATGCGCGCCGCCAGCCCCGCTCGCTCCACCGAGAGCTTGATCCACTCGCGGCTGCTGTTCGAGGCGACCGCGATAGGCAGGCGGATCTGCTCCAGCGCCTCGCGCACGCCGCGGATCGGGGCGGCTTCGCGCTCGAGGGTCTCGACGATCGCCTGATCCAGGCGTTCGAAGAATCCCGGTGGCAGGGCCTCGTCGAGATGTCCCGCCAGCCGTTCCAGGATGTCCGAGGTCTGCAGCCCGAAGCTACCCGCAAGAGCCGGTGCCAGATCCCGCCCGGGATAGGCCTCGCGCAACATGTCCATCAGGATGCGGTCGCAGACGATCTCGCTGTCGATGATCACACCGTCGCAGTCGCAGATCAGCAGATCGAATGCCCCAGGGGGTCGGACAGGTTTCATGATATTAATTCCAGATGGGATTGGGGTACGGAAGAATTGCTCGCCCGCCGCTGGCGGAGCGAGGCAGATTGCGCCGCGGGCACCGCGAAGATGGATGTCCCCTCTCCCGAAGGCAAGCTCCGCGTCGGGGGCCCGTGGGAGGACCGGCGGGCGGAGAACCGCCAAAGCCTTGGCGCGACAGGCAAAAGACACCATATTTAGGCGCCGGGATCGGCGGGCGCGACCAAGTGTGGATCCTTCTTGAATGAAGATCGGGTCACAAGAGCACAAAGAGCGATTCTGCCGCCAGTTCGTGGCCAGCCATCAACTCTTTGAGCCGGAAACCCTGCCCTGGCCCGAGCTGGACGGCCCCGCTCTCCAGCGGCTGCGGTCGGTTCCCTTCTGGCAGGAGGTCCTGCGCACCGAGCGGCGGGCCGGCGCCATCGTCAACGCCTATGCCAAGACCATCGACGACCCGGTCATGCATGACGCCATGGCGCTTCAAGGCTTGGAGGAATCCCGCCACGCCCGGCTTCTCGAGGTCATGATCCAGCGCTACGGGATCGAGATCAGCGAGCCACCCCTGGCCGAGCTGCCGGCGGATATCGAGACGGCCTATATCGATTTCGGCTATGGCGAATGCCTGGATTCCTTCCTGGGTTTCGGCGCATTCAAGATCGCGCGCCAATCGGAGTTCCTGCCCGAATCCATCTTCAAGATCTTCGATGTGCTCATGCATGAGGAAACGCGCCACATCGTCTTCTTCGTCAACTGGATGGCCCATCGCGAGGTGATGAACCGGCGCGGCTCCGGCTTGCTGCGGGCGCTCACCTCGGTCTGGTTCTATTCCCGCGCGTTCCAGCGGATGGCGGGCACGATAAAGAAGGGTGCGAGCGCCGGGGACGGCACGGATTTCGCCGCCACCCAAGCCAGCGTCTTCCTCGAGGGTTTCAGCTTCCGGCGGTTCCTGGAGGATTGCTACGCCGAGAACGCCCGGCGTATGACGGAGTTCGACGAGACTCTGCTGCGTCCCCGCTTCCTGCCGGCAATGGCGAATGTCGCCCTCTCAGGACTCCGGCTATGGACCTTCCGGCGCAAGACCGAGCCGACCCGCGCGGGAAAGTAAGGAGCCCCGCCCTTCGCGCGATGATGGCCGCATGAAGCTCTTCGCCGTCCTCGCTTTGATGCTGGGCCTCTGCGTCGTGACCTTGATCGTGGGGCATTATGGCTTTGCGGCGGTGGGGCGCACGCTGCTCCTGGTCGGTTGGACGGGCTTCCTTGCGATCCTCCTCATTCATATCGGCGTGATGATCCTGTTCGGGATCTGCTGGTGGATTCTGCTCCCACCAAGAGAGCGGCTCTCCCTCTGGGTCTTCGTCTGGAGCCGCTTCGTCAGGGATGGCGGATCCGAGGCGCTGCCCTTGTCGCAGGTCGCGGGCTACGTCCTGGGGGCGCGGGCGGCGATCCTGGCGGGGCTCGCCGCCCCCATGGCGATCGCCTCCACGGTCGTCGATGTGACGATGGAGCTCCTCGCCCAGCTCGCCTATGTCGCCCTGGGCGTCACCCTGCTCTCCGCCTTGCGCCCCAAATCCGGATTCACGACTCCGGTCCTGATCAGCCTCGGCGCCGCCCTGGTGATCTCGATTCTGTTCATCGCCGCCCAGCAGCGGGGGTTCGGCCTGCTCGAGCGCCTCGCCCACCGGCTGGCCCGGCGCTGGGCGGCCGTCGCCGCGGCAAGCGCGGCCGCCATCCAGGAAGCGATCGGCGCGATCTACCGCCGCCGTGGCGGGCTCCTGGCCGGCTTCGCCCTGCATCTCATCTGCTGGATACTCAGCGCCGTCGAGCCCTGGCTGGCGCTCAGATGGATGGGCGCCCCGCTGGGATTCGAGGCGGTGCTGGCGATCGAGAGCCTGCTCTATGCGGTAAGAAGCGTCGGCTTTGCCATACCCGATGCCCTCGGGATACAGGAAGGCGCTTATATCCTGCTTTGCGGGCTCTTCGGGATCGGACCGGAGGTGGCGCTGTCCCTCTCGCTCCTCAAGCGCGCCCGCGACCTGTCGCTGGGCGTGCCGGCACTTCTGGCTTGGCAACTCATGGAGACGGGCCGAGCCTGGCGGCGGCGCGCGACATCCGCCGCCGAACCCCGGGTTCCGTTGCAGCCGCAGGCGCGACCCTAAGCTCGGCACATCTCGCCGGAGGGCGCTGTCAAACCAGAGAGCGTTGAAACGCTCTGGGCGTGACGCCCGTCACCTTGCGGAAGGCCGTCGCGAAATTGCTCGAGGCGGAATAGCCGGTCGCCAAGGCGACATCGGTGATCGACCGGTCGGTATCGGCGAGCAGCAGCTTGGCGCGGTCCACGCGCTGACGGAGCTGGTATTGATGCGGCGGCATGCTCATGGATCGCGTAAACGCCTTGCAGAAGTGGGTCGGGCTCAGGCGAACCAGGCTCGCCAGCTCGGTCAGGGAGATGTTTCGCTCGAGATTGTCGTTGATGAATTCGACGACGGCCCGCCGCTGCCATTCGGCGAGCCCGCCGCGTGCCGTCGCCGGTTTCAGGCCGCCGCGGCCCCTGAAACGGACCAGCTCGATCGCAAGGGCCGCCGTGAGGGTCTCAGCGTAGAGGCGATTGTCGTCGCCCTTGCCAACCAGACGGAGGATCTTGCGCGCCGTCGTCCAGAGAGCGGGTTCGTCGAAGAAGAACTGGGGTTCGAACTCGATTTCGGCGAATTGGAGCTGCGGATCGGCCAAGGACAAAGCGGGATCGATGTAGAGGTTGCCGCAGCGGGGCAGGATCCGCGGCATGAACGTCCCCTGAAAGGCGTAGCCCTTCGGTATGAAGGAGAGCGTCCGGCCGATGTCGCGCCGGGTCGAGACAACCACGCCGTCTATGCGCGATTCACCATGGGCCAGAGCGCCGCGCTCGACAACGGCCAGCAGGTGCGAAGAAGCCGAGAATCCGCATTTGAACGGCCCGGTCGCCGTGATTTCCATGACTTCCGCGGCCACACCGCGCCACCTTGCCTCGCTCCGCGTCGCGGCATCCGGGGGATCTAGCTCCACCCGGGGTCGCAGATCCGAAGTCTCTTCAAGCACATCGCGCGCTAAGCGCGTCGCCGCATCCGAATGGGCCGGGACCGGCACCTTGTTGATGAGCATATGACCTCCTGTCACATCCCGCAGCACCTCGCGAGTCTGCTAACGAAGGTGGCAAATGAAAATGCACTATATCCTGCACTCGGTGGTGAAATCAGCTCAGCAATCGATTTCCAACGATCCCAATCCGTCCGCGCAAGGAAAAGCGATCAGATCGGAAGTGCTTTCCATAACTTCCACCAGCAACTCATAGGACAAATTCCGCGCCTCTCCCCAGGTCTGAATTGCGACGGAATCACCCGCGCAATGAACAGACCATCGGGTCTAGAGAGGTCCACAATGCATGCTATCTCCCAGCAAGCCCGCGTTACAGGGCTAGCGATCGTCTTGGCGGCGGGGTTCTTCTTCCTGCCGGTCACGGCCGGTCACCTCGATCGAATCGGCTACGCCACCGCATGGGCGGGCGATCAGGGCGGCGGTCACGACCGGATGGGTGGAAATGAGGGATATACCAACTACTCCGCGACACAGCCTACGCCGCTGCCGGCCACGCGTTGCCAATCTTGCCGGACCGGCGAGAGCAGCGGCTACACGCCGCCGCCCCCGCCACCCCCGCAGGAGTATACGAACTATTCGACATCGAGCCCCGTACCGGCGACGCCGGCTGACTGCGACTCCTGTCAGAACGGATCGACGGGCAAATGACCGGCACATCCGGGCGGCCTCGGCGCGGCCGGCTGGATGTGAGTGTTCGCTAGGTTGTCCATCCGGTCCGGGCCGAGGAAGCGAGGTTGCGAAGCCTCAGCTTCCCTGGCGGACCGGATGAACCTCCATGGAGCATGGATCCATCACTCGGCTTTGCGAGCGACCGTAAAAGGGTTTTCCAGCGAACGCTTCGCTGGCGACGAACCGCGGCTCGTCCGAATCATGTCGATCAGGGCTCTGAGCGCCGCAGGGACTTGCCGATGGCCGGGATAGTAGAGGAAGAGCCCTTTGAGGCAGGGCGACCACTCCTCCAGCACCCGGACCAGCTGGCCCGAGCGCAGGAACAGTTCGGCCACCGCCTCGATCGTATAGGCGATCCCGAGCCCATCGGCCGCCGCGCGGATGGCCAAATCCGTATTGTTGACCATCACCTGGCCGATCACCGAGATCCGCCGCGTTTTGCCCTGCCGCTCGAACGGCCACACGAATTCGGTACCGTCCGCGGGCCGGCGATATTCAACGCAGCTGTGGCGAGAGAGATCATCGGGCGTACGCGGCGGGCGCCGTCGCGCGAAATACGCCGGCGCACCAACCACAGCCACCTTCATGGGTCCCATCACCTGGACGGCGATCATATCGGCCGCCGCATGGTCCCGGATACCGATTCCGGCATCGAATCCCTTGGCCACGATGTCTATAGGCGCCTCCTCCACGCTGACCTCGAGGTGGACCTCCGGATAAGTCGACAAGAAGCGTCCCCAAACCGGCGCGATCACCGTCGCTGCCGCCAAATGACTCGCGGAGATCCGCAGGCGTCCCAAGGGCCGGTCCCGCTCCAGGTTCAAATCGTCGAGCGCGTCGTCGATCTGCACCATAGCCGGCCGCAGGCGCCCGAGAAGGCGCGTGCCCGCGTCGGTCAGCGAGACGCTGCGGGTCGTGCGATTCATCAGGCGGACCCCGAGACGCTCCTCCAGCAGCCGCATCGTATGGCTCAGCGCCGAGGGCGTCACCCCCAGGCGCGCGGCCGCCGCCCGGAAGCTGAGATGGTCGGCGACGGCGATGAATGCGGTCAGATCGGCGAGGGTGCCGCGCCTCATTCCTGAGCTCCTCTCAACATTGAGTGCAATAGATATATGGTTTTCGTTCCCACTCGTCGTCAACCCCTACCTGTGCGACGCATTCGGAGCGGGAAAGGAATATGCATGCCTCGCGACGGGAGGAAAGTTTCGTACCCCGACTGCGGCTTCCCTCGGCATGAAGTCAGCGGCTACGAGGAGGCGCAACATAAGAGGCCTCACCCGTTGTGTGAGGCGTAATCAATGCTGAGCGCGGCGAAATTCTCTGGGAGTAAGACCAGTGACCCGGCGAAACACGGTCGCGAAATTGCTCGAGGCGCTGTAGCCCGTGGCCAGGGCCACTTCGGTGATCGACCGCTCGGTGTCGGCGAGCATGAGCTTGGCGAGTTCGATACGCTTGCCCAGCTGGTATTGATGCGGCGGTATCCCCATGGAATGGGCGAACGCCTCGCCGAAATGGGCCGGGCTGAGCCGGACCAGGCTCGCTAACTCCTTCAGTGAAATATTCCGATCGAGATTGTCGTTGATAAAGTCAATGGCGATACGCTGCTGCCATCCGGCGAGCCCGCCGCGCGCCATAGGCGGTCGCAAGCCGCCCCGGTGTCTGGAGCGAACCAGTTCGATTGCAAGAGTTGCCGCAAGCGCCTCGGCATAGAGCCGATTATTATCGCCTTCCTCAACCAGGCGCAGCATCTTGCTCGCCGTTGTCCACAGTGCCGGTTCATCGAAGAATAGCCGCGGCTCAAACTCGATATCGTTAAATTGGAGTTCTGGGTCGGCTAAGGCCATGGCGGGATCGATGTATAGGTTGCCGCACCGAGGCAGGTTGCGCGGCACGAACGTCCCGCGAAGCACATAGCCCTTGGGTACGAAGGAGAGGGTCCGGCCTAGTTCCCGCCGGGTCGAGACGACCACGCCTTCGATGCGGGATTCGGCATGGACCATGGTGCCCCGGTCCACCGCAATAAGCAGGTGACCGGATGCGGAAAATCCGCACTTGAACGATGTGATTGCAGTGATTTGCACAACCTCCGCGGCCAGGCCACGCCACCTTGCCTCGCTGCGCGTGGCCGCATTGCGCGGCTCCAACTGCACACGTGGTTCCGGGCCCCATCGCTCTTCAAGTACATCGCGTGTTGTGGCCGGCGCGTCGTCCGGGATCGAGCCCAGCGCCACCGACCCCCTATCGACCATAAGACCTCCTATGATGCCTTATTGTGTCTGACATGAATGTGTAGTCGAAGGCTGGAAATTAAAATGCTCTGCCCGCTGCGTGCGGTGCAATTCAGGCGTGCGCCCACGACATCGCCGAGCCAGCCGTCGCCAGTCGCTTACCAGCTCGGTTTACAAGCCGCGGCGGCGTGGGCCGATCCCCCGCCGCGTCCCGCGCCAGTGGCACCTCAGAGCCCCTTGCGGAGAGTTGTACAAAAAGCGGCGCTTACGGCCCTGTTTTCGATAACTTCCACGGGCAACCGATAGGACAAAGCCCACGCCTCTCCCCAGGTCTTCACTGCGACGGACTCACCGCCGCGGATGAGCTGACCATCGATGTAGAGAGGCCCACAATGCAAGTTATCTCTCACAAACGCGCCCGCGTGACAGGAATGACGATGCTCCTGGCGGCGGGGCTCTTCTTGCTGCCGGTCACGACCGGTCACGTCGACCAGATGGGGTACGCGAGTGCTTGGGCGGGCGATCAGGGTGGCGGTCACGACCAGGTGCGCGGGAATAGCGGGAATAGCGCGAATAACTTGAATAGCGGAAACAGTGGATATACCAACTACTCGGCGGCACCAGACCCGCAACGGCCCAATGGTCCCGAGACGGCGACCCCCTGCCAAACCTGCAGGCTAGGCGCCAATGGCACAGGCTACGAGCCGCAGTATGTCATGCCATGCCACGCACAGTGGTGCGGTGGCGCATCCTCACCAAAATAGGAGAACGAGGACAGGCCTGGTCATATCCTGCCTGAAGCGGCTGTTACGAGGCGTAACCAACAGCAGGGGCTAAAAGAGACCTCCAAATGACTGCTATGTGCACACCCGAGAACCGTATGTCATGCACTCCGACATCCAGCAGTAGCACGGTGTGGTCCATGCTAGGGAGGCGACGCGACGCATGGGCGGACTCTGGGGCGGGTGATCGTCTTGGGCCGCACGGCTCAAATCTAGGCACCAGCATCCGCTCCAGATCCTCCATGGGTTTCCGGTCTTACGTTATGCCCATGGCCAATTGGGCCCTATACCTCTTCCTCTGCTTCCTCTTATGCTTCCTCTTAGCGAGCGCCGCGATCCCGCCAGCAGCCCCTCCCGGCCAGGACGTCTCGATGATCGGCCGCAGTGACGCAGCCCCCGTTTCCCTCCGCGATCTGGCCCTCGAAGCCGGCGCACGCACCGCACTCCTTTCCCAGTGCGGCATCGACGGTGCTCCCATCGCATTCGCTTTCGAGCATCGGCTCGAGGCCTCGGGGATAAGCCAGGCCGCCAGGAGCAATCTTTGGCAGAGCTACGGGGCGAGTCGGTCCTCCGCCGCCGCCGTGCTTGCCCGCACCGAAATGACAGAGTGCGGAGGCGCCTACGGCCTGCTCAAGGAGACAATTCACGACTTGAATCTGCCGGCTTCCCAAGTCGACCCCGCTGACCCGACCGACTCCGCCGAGCTCGATCCCCGGTGGGATTGAACCGCTACTGAGCCACGGGGGCGCTCCGGGCGCCTTGCAAACAAGATCCAGCCCACGGCACATAGGCTGTTGGCTCCAGCGCTGACCCATTCTGCCCCCGCACCCCGTGCGAAGCGCCGTCAAAGCAGGGTGCGCCGAAACTCTCGAGGACTAAGGCCCGTCACCCGGCGAAAGGCCGTCGCGAAATTGCTCGAGGCCGTATAGCCCGTTGCCGAGACGACATCGGTAATCGACCGGTGAGTATCGGCGAGGAGCAGCTTGGCGCGCTCGATACGCTGACGGCGGTGGTATTGATGCGGCGGCATGCCCATGGCGCGGGCAAAGGCCCTGCAGAGGTGGTTGGGGCTAAGACGGACCAGGCTCGCCAGTTCCTTCAGCGAGATATTTCGGTCGAGATTATCGTTGATGAATTCGAGTACGGCGCGCCGTTGCCATTCGGCGAGCCCGCCGCGCTCCGCAGGCGGCCGCAGGCCGCCGCGGCTCCGGAAACGGACCAATTCAATTGCAAGTGCCGCCGTCAGCGTTTCGGCGTAGAGGCGGTTGTCGTCGCCTTCCTCGACCAGACGAAGGATCTTGCTCGCCGTCGTCCACAGTGCCGGTTCGTCGAAGAAGAGCCGCGGCTCGAATTCGATATCGTCGAGTCGGAGCTCCGGATCGGCCAGGGACATGGCGGGATCGATGTACAGGTTGCCGCCCCAAGGCAGGGTCAGCGGCAGGAAGGTCCCGTGAAATACGTAGCCCTTTGGTATGAAGGAGAGGGTCCGGCCGATGTCCCGGCGGGTCGAGACAATCACGTCCTGGACGCGGGATTCGCCATGGACCAGCGTGCCCCGGTCCACCGACATAAGCAGATGACAAGACGCCGAGAACCCGCATTTGAACGGTCCGCTGGCCGTGATGTGCACGACCTCCGCGGCGAGACCAGGCCAACTTGCCTCGCTGCGCGTCGCCGCAGTGGGGGGATCAATCTCCACCCGCAACTTCGGTGTGGTGACGGGCGCCTCGTCCTGATCCAAGTGGCGTGGAGCCGATAGCCTGTCGTCGGGCATGACATCTCCCGGTGCCCCAGTGCTGCTGACATGAATGTGTGACGTCGGTTGCAAATGAAAATGGTCGATCTATTGCATTCGATGGTGAGCCAAGGTCAGTGATGCGCTGACGCATTGCCGATCCATACGCGGGAGGCAATGCAATCAATGCGACGTAAAGGGGTTCTTGAACGGACTCGCGGCCGCTGGTGCTGAGCGGCCCATGCCAATCATGTCGATGAACGCGCGCAGCAGGGGACGGTCCCGCTCCCGGTTCAAGTCGCCCAACGTGCCGGCGATCTGGTCGATCGCCGGCCGCAGGCACTCGAGCCGACGCACGCGGGCACGGCAACGACCCCGACCTGATAGTCCATGATCAGGACGGCGGATCGGTCGAGATCCATGGACAATGATTCGACCATGCTGCCGTCAGAAGTTGATCGCGGTGCCCAGGTCGAGTTCCCAGGAATGAACTTGGTTGGCATTGACGCCGACTGCCGTCGGAACCGGCGCGGAGAGGCCAAAGCTCGTCAGATTGCCGTAGTTCGCATTGGTATAGGCAAGCTGGCCTTCCAGCGAGATCCCCGGCCCGAGAGCGTAGGCCGTGTTGAACGACACGCCCCACATCTTCTCGTTATCGGCGCTGACGCCGGGCGCCGAGGTGCCGAGGATCGCCGAAGCGCTCTGCTGCCAGCTGCTATAGATGCCCTGGATACCGAATGACCAGGCGTCGATGGTGTAGCTGCCGCCGCCGGACACGAGCCAGCCGTCATCGCCCGACGCGGCCGTGGTGGAGGCATAGCCCTCATGGGCATAGTTGACCATGTAGGCGCCCGACGCACCGATCGAGAAATGACCGATGCCTACTTGGATGCCCGCCTGATACCAGGACGGCTTATTGTCGGCATTGCCCCCAGCCGGGGTGTACTGGGAGAAAGCCCACTCGCCGCCGCCGCCGGCCGTCAGATTCCAGCCGCCGAAGTCGTGGGTGTAGTCAACGCCGACCGACAGAATGTTGTTACCGGCATTGCCCGGCCCCGGCGCCGTGACGTCGGTGCCGTAGGACAGACCGCCACCGGCCCGCCGCTGGCCGCCCGTCGGCGTGAAGGAGACGCCGAAGGTGAGACCGCCGAAGGAGGGCGAGTAGTACTGGATCTTGTTGCCCTTGCCTTCAATACCGAAGCAGGTGCCGATCGAGCCCATGGGCGCCACGCCGAAGGTGGAGAAGTAAGCCCCACCGCCGTTGCTGACATTGGCTTGCCCCGTGGTCTTGTTGCGGACCTGGGCATAGCCGACGTCGCTGAAGGACTCGTTCGGGCTGTTGACGCCGAAGTTCGAGGTGACGTTGCCCGGATCGACGACGCAGTCGGTCGTCAAGGCACCGTTCGCCTCGCCGACGCGGACCAGGCCGAACTTGCCGCTGAAATCGGCATAAGCGCGGTTGACCTGGGTCGTGCTGCCGGACTTGGCGACGCTTTCGCCGTTCAGACCGACCAGCACGCCGACGGTGATGCCGTTGTCGAGG